>CAMFPD010000045.1 GCA_945971355.1 uncultured Lachnobacterium sp. | reverse complement strand
GAATCTCAAATGGTGGACCGATAAGATTATCTGCTCCCCTTATCTGATGAACATATGGCTCTCCATTGCCATCTGCTGTCTGGTCTAAGACTTTTTGATACTATTAATCTACTGAAAAAGGTATCCATTAAAAATGCCTACACATTAGCTTTTTTCAGCTTTTTTCAGTAGCTTTCGTCCTCCTTTTCTTCAGTTCTTGCTTTTTTTCTTTTTTGAAACTCTATTTCCCTTTTTATAGGATCAATTTTAGGCGTATAAGTAACAGCCGATGTTCCAAATAGGCTAACTGGTTCTATTCTCATAAAAAAGTCCCCCATTACAGTAAAAAGCTACTGTTCTTCACTGCACTTCAAAATCTCGTCTGCCATGCCACCCTCAATAGCCTCTGTTGCTGTAAAATACGTATCTTTCTTTTTAGTCCTGATAAGCTCCAATGTTTCCTGCGTCAAATTTGTCCGCTCAATTACATAGTCCTCAATTTGCTTATTAAGCAAGTCCATATGCTCACGGTCATCCACCAGATCCTGATACTTGCCAGAGCGCCAACAATAAATCTGATGATACATTAATGTTGCATGAGGAGTAATGTACCTCTTATGTCCGGCTAAAAACAACTGGAATGCTGCGCTCTTTGAGGATGAATCATCATCCTTATCATTCATATCCATATAATCAATATCTCTCATAAAAACAACTCTCCTCTACTTTAATCCAGCTTTTGCCAGCTCTTCATCTGCAAACCAGCTTGTAAGCATAACATCATTTGTAAATTCATCAAGAATAACCTTTCTATAAGTAGTAAGTAACAAAGATATATCCATTTCCTTCTTTACTCCTTTTTATGGCCTAATATTAGCAACTCACATAGACACTTACTGTCATTGGAGCAAAAAAATATCCCAGCTTTTCACAGCTGAGATATCTCTCAAATTCTCTCTATCAATTGTGCAACCTCATCAACATCCAGCCCTTCACGTCCTTCATTCGCAAAAAACAAATCCCTCAGTTTAACTTCTGGGACAAACCTATCCATGATATCATCATACATACTGTACTATCCCACCATTTCAAAATACTCATCCACCAGATCATCGCAGATTTCTTGAGCATTGATAGCAGCTGGTATTAAATATTGAATTCTATGATATTTTTCCACATAATCCTTCACATTGTGACCATTCAAAATATTAACTGCTTCTAACTCCGTCACCCCATAGAGTTCCTGAAGTTCTCTTTCTATTTCACGAACCTGATGTATATTCTGATAATCATAAAGAACTCTGTAAATCCAAGATTTTGCCTCATATTTTCTTGCCACATCCATAGTAAGCCAGTCACCTTTATGTTCGTTATGCAATGTCTTCAATCTTCTCATTTCCTGAAGATAACTCTCTTGAATTTTAAGATCTATTCTCTCTACAACTTCTACAGGAAGGTTCCAACCATCGTCAATCACGTAACTAGTTATTATTGGTTCATATCCTTTCTCAATCTCAATATGCAAATAATGTTCAAAAACTTTACTCATATATAGCCTTTCCTCCCAAAATTACCTGCATTAGTCCTCTATTATCCAATCATCCATCTCATGCCTTTGTACTCGACGCATTTCTTCCAGCTCAATCTTCTGCTGTTTCCATTCTTCAAATTCCCTACGTTCCTGCTCTTTCGGATTATTCTCCGATGGATTTTCCATAAGTTTCTTCTTATATTTTTCGTTAGCCACGTAGCCTTGTGCATGATATCCACGCAAAATATTCATAGCCATTAAGCTTGTGATATCACATTTATAAGCCAATTCATCTCTTAATTGTTTGAACGCTTCGCTTGCTTCTCCCATCTCGCTAATAATTGGAATTGCCTTTTTTCTATAGCTGTCACAGATAGCTGTCGTAAGCCACTCGGCATCAGTTCGGTGCCGAATTACATACTTACTTGCCTTACCATCCGTATTATTGATTGATGCCATTCTACAACCTCCTCTATATAAAGGCTACCAAATGGCATAGACAGCATTTGTCTTTCCAAAATTTTTCTTTATGCTGTTCTTTCTAAGAATGCATCGAATTCCGAAAATTCTCCCATCAAATTTTCTAAAAGTTCTGCTCCTCGTTTAGAGCATCGTAAATCATCGTCTACTGATCTGTAAAAAGTATTAAGCTTCGTCCCCATTTCAGCCTTTTGAGATTCGGACAGATTCTTTATTGTTTCACATGCTCCCCATTTAGGACGAACTGCTTTAAGCGCCATAAGCATTATAGAGTTCTTTATGCTAAAAGCAGGTACTCTCTCGATAGAATTATTTAGAAACTCTATTGAAGATTCAAATGTGTCTTGCTGAGCCACATCTACATCGAATTCTGGTTCACCGACATTTATTTTTTCAATAAATCCCTGCAAGCGCAAATCGCATATTGTCCCCAAAGCCTGCATACAAGCCTTGCTGTCAACAATATCATAATCGGATTCTTCTAATTTAATTAGAAGCGTTTCAAACAATTCTCGATACTCTGCAAATTGCTTCTTCCCACGTCCAGCTTCATCAAACTTATCGTAATACGCACTTAGCGCATTAATTTCCTGTCTTAGTGAATCAACAAATTCCTTATTTTTATCCATCTATAGGCCTCCATAAGCTATATAAGTTGTTTTTATTTTCATATAGTTTATCAAATAGCTTAGACAGATATTGTCATTCCCTCTTTTTAAAAGGAGGCTATCATTTATATTCTGAGAGAAGCTGTAGCCCCTCTTTATACCTTCCAAAATAAAAAACAGACAATAATAAAAGTATCAACACAAATGAAATAAAAATTTTGCTAGAAAAACATAAAGGAACAACTAATACGGCTAAAACCAAGAAGCATATACTCCACCGCTTGAAGTTTTGAACAATTCTATTCATCTTACGTTGATGTGCTTCTCTATCAAAACAATAATCCTTACCCATAGAGATCCTCCTATCAAGTTTATTCTACTTTCCATACCTGTTTTGATATATATAATTTCTCACAAAACTTGTCCAATAAAAATGACAGCTCAAAAACGCCATATACCTTCTACCACTACACTAACCTTCTCATTATTCTCCACTTCAAAGAAGGCATATCCTGTGACTCCAATATTTGACTCAGCAGGTGTAACTGTCACCGCATCGTAACCTTCATTGTTAAGCTTCTCTACAGCCTTAGTGTCGAATCTTGCTTCAACACCCTTTCCGTAAAGCTCTTCCTGTAACTGTTCGATAAACTGCTCTTTGAAATTTTCGTAATCCATTTTTAACCTCACTTTAGGTTGGGCCGGACCCTTACCCATGCCTTTCATCTTTAATATTGTTGTGTTGCTCCAATCGTCATTGGAAACAACCACTGAATAAGTTGTAACAATCGAGGGCATTAAAAAAGCGCCATACCCTGGAGTCTTTATCTCTCCAGAGCTGACGCTCTAATTTGTTTCCTCTATATCTTTTGCAAAAGAAAATGCACTCCGGTTTGGTGCCTCGCTTGTGCTCAGCTCTCATTCCTTTGTGCATTATAAATATATCACGTCTAAAAACGGAATAAAAGGGACAAAGTGGGGACAAAACTAAATTTCAGCTCTTTTCGAGAACAGATTAACCTTCAATATCTCCATAAAGAATTCTATGACCAACTGGATAGAGCCCTTAGCAAATTCATACGCAACAAGCACTCCACTCTCAACAAGGAAAATGAAGCCCGCATCCTTTACCAATTCATAATTCTTATTGGCGAGGCAATAGATAAAAGCAACAACCATTGCAAGATTGAATAATCCTAATACAAGTCTGGCCAGCTTCTCGCATGAATTGCTGAGTAGTAGCACAGCTTGTAACAATACTATTATCGGAATAGCAACTACCTTTCCTATTATTACTAATGTAATGAGTAAACCCTTCTTAATCATGAACATACTTCAGTTCCCCCTTTTTTAATAAATCTTCCATTTTAACCTTATATGCAATAAGGCGCAGCACATAATCCGTCATAGATCTGCGGCCAAGCTCCCACTCCTGCATAGTACGATATGGAATACCAAGCCACTCTGCAAACTCAGGTCGGCTCATACCAGACTTCTCTCTTATCTGCTTAAAGGCATATGCAGACATCCGACGCTGATAATCCTTATCCCCTTCAGTCTGCTTCTCGTATTCGATCTCAATTCCTTCAAAATCATATATAGCTTTCTCACTCATTGGAAACCTCCTTGCAATGTAGTCAATGTTTATAGTTGTTTTCTTTATTATATGTAGTCATTGACTACAGTGCAAGATTTTTTCAATATAATAAGCTGTCAGATATCCACCGACAGCTTACTACAGTTACCGCAATTCAATTTTGTTAATTAATATTAAATTTATTGTGCAACTTATCTTCTGTTAATGCAAAGATCCAAATATTCCGAAATGGAATCACACAATTTTTCCACTTTATCATATTGTACCGTAAATACTTTTCCCTCAGAATTAGCAACAGTGACAATCCCATCTATTGCCTGATTCTCCAGTACAAAACAATCCGCAGGAAAATCTGAATTGAGTTCTCTCTCTTGCTTTGTTGCATCAACTACATTTATTCTGCCGCCAACATTCAGTCCCGTCCATTCTGTAGCAAAAAAACTTATTGCTCCAAACTCTTTAACATATGAAACATATTCTTCTGGAAGCAAGAATCCTAGCTCTCTTTCGGCTACCTTAATTTGGTCATCTGAACATCCTTTAGCATGAAATACTTTCTCTATCGAATTAATTTTTGATATTATGTTACTCATTACGAATTCCCTCCTTCTTGAGCTCTTGCTTCCCAATGGCTACTTCTCTCCCCCGCAAAAGCCTGTCGATCTATTTCAGATTCCTTTGTCTTGTCATGAAGAATAGTATCGTTACCCTTTCCACGATGCTCTTCAGGTGTCAATTCTGCCAGAGGACTATCTGCATGTTGACCTATGTGATGCAATTCAACTGTTTTTCCATCTTTGGTTATAGGCGATAATCCCTGCTCTGCTCGTTCCTTATTAGTACGTCCCATTTCATCTTTCTGGTCCCAGTCGATATCATCTCTTATTAGGCATTTTTTACCATTAATCTCAACCTCTTTCAAACCAGCTTTCATGTAAATTTCAGCTTCTTCCATCGAACCAATTGCATCAATTATCTCATCCGACCAACCGGTAAGTTCTTTAAGTTTTGCCTTTTCTTCCTCAGTTAGACCCCTTTTTTCTCCATTTTCAGAAGTACCCTCTGATGATTCTTTATTATCTGAGTTAGTATTTTCCTCTTTTTCCAATGCATTCTTCACATCAGATAGTTTGTCCTTATTTTCTTCAATTATTTGTTGAATAGTAGAATTCTTCACCACCTCTATATCAGGTTTTCCAACCTCAGATGGCTTGACTTCTCTATCCTCTTTAACTCTTTCACCATCACGTTTTTCAATTTGAGGTCGGTTAATTTCTTGGTTTTTTATAGAGCTTACAGTTTCTGCAGCCTTCGCAAGAATTGCCGGTATTGCCATATCACCCCTCCTTTACTATACTCAGTATTTCGTCAACAGTTTTTTCGTCAGCCTGAACAAAATAATTCTTCACAGTATCTCTAATGCTCATGCCTTCATAATACTGATTAACAATTAGCATTGCCACAAAATAGCATCCTTTATATACAGGATCATCATCATATGCTTTTTTAAGTAATATTCTTAATTCTCTTAAATGTTCTTCTGTAGGATTATTTATTGTCGAATATAATTCATTCTCCAACTCATTTGTAACAAGTCCTTTTACTCTATAGATACCGCGCATCAAAAGTTTCTCAACATCCCTTACCATAAGTTCAGATTGAAGATTTCGTTCCTGACCACTAGTAACTAGCGATACTCCATTCATCAAATGAACCTTTTTAATCTCACTACGATATTTTTCAATCGCTACCTTAACAGCAGAAACATCTTGAATAAGCAGCGAATTAACTAACTTTATAGTTAGCTCAGACAACTTATTACCTACCGCTTCGTTTAGAATGCTCATATTAATTCTATGAATTCGCTCGTCCAGATTTCCATCATATAGCATTCCATCTGTAACAAAAACATCTTCTGTAGGAATAATCTTGACAGTCACAGGCATCACCATACCTTCTTTATGACATAGTGCCTCGCCCATTTTTAATGATCCTAATTGCATTGCATCCTTTGCATCAATTCCAATTGTATTTGCCATAGCCGTTTGATCATCTAATGCAACTAATCTTTGAACTATTTTATTTGAAGAATTCTTAATTACATCAGGTGCCAATTTTGACGGAATTTGTTCAGCCACAATAACACCTTGTCCATACGATCTCATTTCAGCAATCATATTAGTAAAATGCTCAACAGCTTTACCTTTCGGATTCCCCATATCTTCAGAAGTTTTTTCTGTATTTGTATTTTTAAGCAAACGATGTGCTTCTTCAATAACAAGTAAATGAGCCAATGGTGATTCGTCTTTAGATCTTCTACCTTGAGTTTGTCTATATTCGTTGATAAAAATGACCATTAAACCTACAGCAAAGGCTTTGTCCGAATCATCTGCCAGACCTTCTAATTCAAATACGGTATTCGAATTTAACAATTCCTGCATATTTATTGCTTCATGTGTATTAAACATAAAGCCCTTTGACCCAGAACACAAATTTTCTAGACGAGCTTTAATTGCAGTTTTAATATTACCGGCAACCTCACCCTCATAATTCATTTCTTCCTCAATGTATCTTTCGATTTCATCCTTAAGATCTTGCATTGTTGGGAATAAGTATTTGTGTGAGCTAATCTCATAATTTTTACCAACATATTCTGAGTCAAAAAAATCTTCAACATTTCGTGTATTAGCTAAATATGGATGATATCCAAGCGTAAGATTCCATCCTTTTTGCTTATACACATTATGAAGACACTTCTCCAATATATATGGCATCGGTCCATAAAACGAAAAAGACGCATTAAACAGATCCTTCAAGAGGTCAATATGAGTCATTGGGCTCACGCCATTTTGTATGTAAAAGGGATTCATAGAAATACAGTTGATTTCTGGTCTCCCCAATGTATAAACTTGAGGTTTTGAACCGTTTTCCATTCTAATATTTCTGTATTCTGTTTTTGCAGACTCTATTACAAGAAATGGAGTATCTGCTTTTGTTAATATTCTCTTTACTGTCGTTGTTTTACCACTTCCAGTAATACCACACACAAATGTATGTCTTGCAAGGTCAGCCTTTGATAATGCAAAAGGCATATTATCTAATGTATTAACTCCGTCATGCAAATTGCCTACAACTATACCATCTGACGAACTAGCAACTAACGGAAAAGATTTCTCTATACGAACTTCAAAATTAGGTACTGCCCCAAAGGGTGGTGTACTAATAAACCCCAACTCTTCGGAAGTAACATGCGTGCATAATTTCGATCCTGTTGATTCTCCCTTTAAGATTTTAGGAATTAATATAGGATTGCTAATTGCCGTTGCATCATCTAAAACCAAACTTCTTGATACTGCTGGCAACAAATCTGGATTAGGTTTTGCCAATTCACCATTTATGCAGGCCTCCAAGATTTGCTTCGCAATATTACTCTCTGCAGAATATGTAATGACTGTTTCCCACATACCATTACTTTTTCCCTGTCGCAATCTTTCAATAGCTTTATCTGCGTACTCCATCATCTCCAAGGCAAATCCATTCTGTATATCATGAGACTCGCCCGATGTATCATTCACAGCATCGGTAATAGTCTTACTAAAGTTTTTTGAAGATGAATAACTATCGGAAGTAGACTTGCTCCAGTTCTTATTAAAACTCAGGATGAAGCTAATTCCAAAACTTCCACCCTTTGTTTTACTTGTGCTATGAGAATGTGTCTCTGAGGTACCCTCTGTGTTCCCTGTAGAATGGCTTATTCCGTGCTGTCTAGATACATTTCTTTTACTTACAGAAAAACATTCATCTCTAATTTGAATCAGTTCACCATAATTAGTAGAAACCAATTCTGAAGAAACAGGTCTTGAAATAAACAAAAGTGTATAGTTTTGTCCATTTAAACTCTTCATAACCGGGCCAATATCAAAAGATTGTTTTTCCTCCGCAATTTTGATTGATGGCACTCCTGAAATAAAGCCAACATTTTTAGAGCCTGTTTTTCTTGAAGCATAGCCCGGTTTAAAATCCTCAAGTTCAACGCCATCTAAAAGACCCTGCATGATTTTCTTAATTGCCTCTGTTTCATCTTTGTCAGCATAAACTCCAACTACTAGGCTTGTATCTCCACCATAGGCAATTACACCATATATTACCGTCTTATTCAATGAATGAATCGCTGTATAAAATTTATTCATTTTATTGCAAAGATAATCGTTAATTTCCTCAGCATTATCTGTTGAACAACTTTTGATTTTGAAAAAAGTTACAGCATCTAACAGCTCAGCAGAATTATCATAAACCAAGCTTCTAACCTCTTGTTCCGTAAGCATATATGCTGGCTGCATTGTCTCAACAAAACGGCTTGTTTGTTCTGCCACTATAATATTATCCTGTTCAAATTCTCGTTTTAGCTCGGCTGGGCTCTTTACAGGCACAAGCATCTCATCATTCTCATTTGACATAAATTCACTTCCTTATCTGTAAAGCGTTCTTACCTGCTGTTCGAAATACATTTCTACATCTACAAACCAATCAAGAATATCATTTTCAAGATCTTTCATAAACTTTTCAACAGCTTTTTTATAGTCCTTACGATTCTTTGTCGGAATAGCAAAATATGCTGCACATGCAGCTACAAGCGCACCTGCAATAATAACCGGGAATGGGATTCCTATTACACTTGAAAGAGCAAATTTTAAAATACCACCAAGAGCCAATGTACCAGCCGCTGTACCTGCGGCAACGTACAATTGATTTATTTCTTTGTATTCAATGCCATTTTTGTACGCATCTATATTCTCAATGTTGAACTGATATTTTTCATTTAGTTCTTCTCTAAGATTAAGTCTATAAAAAGCATTTAAGTTTTCTGGATTTTTGAAATACTCTTCACTCTTAATCTTCTCAACCAAACATGCATACATATCTACCATATAACCTTCTGCTTCAGCAGAAATAGAACTAGATACAAGTCTCATAATACGGTCAGTAGCTTCCGTATTAGTTCTTGCTTCAGAAGCAATTTGAGCAGCTTTTTCGGATAATTCCTCGAATAATTGATGTAATTGTTTTTCTAATTCTTTATTATACAATTCCGTCTATGCCTCCTTTTAATTCTTCCACTCTTTTCTGTGCAGGCTCAATAAGGCTCAAGTCCGCTTTTAAGCTCTCAATTAATTCCTGCAATTCATCGGCTGTTTTCTTATCGTTTTTAATTTTTGACAATTCCTCTCTCTTTAGATCAGCATTTCTAGCAAGTTCCTTGGTATATGCCGTCACTGTATGTGAGACAAATGATCTTAATTCACGCACTGCTTGATTTTTTATTCCTTCAAGTCTTTCCGTAATACTGTCACTAAAAAGCTTGTAATACTTCTTCTGTGAAAATTGAGATACATACTCCGTCTTCTTAAATGTTACTCCCGTTTCAAATGGAACTCTCTCGTTTGAATCCTTCTTAACATTTGTCTTTATGTCTTCAACAACCTCAGTAGTAAAGTCTGGTTCAAGTGTTGTAAATTCAATAGTCGATTTATCACTGAGTGCAACCTTTAATGCTTCATTGCACTCAGCTACGACGTTTTGTTGGAGTCTATCCTGAAATTCAACAAAGCGATCAACCTTTCGAAAAGAGGCTTTTTCAAGTGCATCAATACTCCCGCTACTATCTGCGTCCAGTTTTTTTATTTCTTCCCTGAACTCTGCCATTACCTTTTCAGCTTCTTGCTGAATTAATCCTTTATTTCCTGAACCGGCGTATTTGAGAGTTATTTTATCAACCTTTTCATTCAAGCGATTCTCGATATCTGTCAGTTCTGCTTGAGTTTCTGCTATCTTAACTGCAAGTTTTGCAGGATCCTCTGCTTTTAATGAGTAATTGTCAATCTTGTCTCTCAAGCTGACAGCCATTTTCCCATACATCTTTAGGATTCGTCCAAGGAATTCGCTCAAAGCGATGTATTGAGCTTTTCTTCCAAACTTATTTAATGCCTGATCAATAACATCAAAATTGGAAATCCTCTTTAATTCTTCCTGCAACTGTTCTTTATCGCCGCATGCATCAGCCCATGCCAAAGACAAAAATGCCTCTGCTTTCTGCTCTGCTCTTAATTGTTTGATGTAATCGCGAATATCTGGAGTAGGCATTTCTCTAAACTTGTTGAAATACAGCTCAGCCTTGCTATCAACTGGGATTATCTGTTCCTTAACAATTCCATGACGTGAATCGGTCTTCATTGTTCCAAACATATTGACAAATTCTTCATACGCACGTGCAATTGTATCAGGCGATTCGGAAGCAGTTCTCGTGAGAACTAAAAACATTGCATTTTTATTTCTATCAACACTCTTTGATTCCAAGAATTCCTTAAAACTATTTGCCTCAATAGCAACACCAGTAATTGGTCTGAGAAACATAATCGCATCTGCTGATTCAATGTACTTAGCGGTGGTATCTCCGACCTTACCTGCTGCATTCACTCCAGGAGAGTCAATGATTCTTACCCCTTTCATACTCTTATCTTCAAATGGATAGAAAATATCAATTTTTACTACAACATCTTGCCAATTCACCTGTCGTTCCGTAATATAATCTCGAATCTTCTGGTTATACTGATCTTCAGGCAATCTATGAATGTTCTCGCGTTTTACTCCTTCAAGTAAATCTTTAATTTCGGTTTCAAGAATCGGCTTTCCTTTATGTTTAACAATAAGTTCATTATTAATTGTCGGAACTGGTATATCTCTATATTCATCATCTAATGCCGCATTTTTCTTAAGGAATTCGTTGATTGCATCCTCTCCTGTAACTGTGACAACTCGATCATCCGAATATGTAGCTTTAAGGCAAAACTCCTTTCCATATGCGATCTCCACAACAGCACTTGTGCACTGTCTTACATCCATAGGAAGAATCTCTGTTCCTAAATAGGCATTGATAAACGTTGACTTTCCACTCTTTGCCTCTCCAGCAATCAGCAAACAAAATCTATCCTCTTTTATCTTCTCAGCTTGGGTTGCAAGTCCTTTAAGAGTAGTATCTTCTTCAGACAACCCACACCTCTCTACTGCCTCAAGCATTTCATCATAGAAGCTCAATACATCTTCTTTTATTTCTTTAAAATTAGTTTTCATTTTCCCCTCCAAAACTCAATTTAGAATTCAAATTTTTATTGCTCCAATCAGCCTTGAATCTCTTTTTCTTCTTTATGTCTTCCACATAAAATTCTTTTACAGACGAATCTTTTTCTAACTCGCCTATCACTGTTTCATTCTTAGCAATAGATCGGTCACTTGCTACCAATGCTTTATAAACTTCATTTGCGTGAAAGCCAATAACATGCTCCCCATCTTCTTTTATCATTGTTATCGCAGTTGCAGTCTTTATACAACTATCAGCATTTCTACTTTCCCTGCGTGCTTCTTTGCATGAATTTAATATTGTTCCCATTACATTTTTACCTTCTATTCTTGAACTTCAACTATGTTTCCCTGACTTCTTAGCCACATATCAACTCCATCACCAAACACCTCTGCCGAAATTGTATATATGGTTCTCTTTCCATCTTTATGTGGCTCCTCGTCTAAGATCCTTGCTGTAGGAAGTTTGTCCAATACAGCTTCAACAGAATAACCCGAATACTTAAACTTAACTCTTCTAAGCTTGCCCCCAAACATAAACTGTATTCTCTTACGGTACTCACCTTCTTCAAAGCGATCTGAATATTCCACATGGAATTTTTCATTCAAAATCGTGCACCCTTGAATGCGATCAATTCTGTAGATGGTTGGATTAGCATCATTTACCACGCTAAAATTAGCTTTTACATTTTCATCAGTTTGTTCTGCAGCCAAGTAAAAATACATCTCTGAAAACATAATTGCCATAGGCTTAAGTTTTCTAGTTTTTACTTCAGAGCCCTGAATTCCTTGATACTTGATTTCAATAAACTTATGCTCATTGATTGCCTGACCAATATCCCACATAGTATCAATAAACTCTGTCTTATGGCGAGGCTCAATATAGTGAAATTCCTCATTTTTAATGAGCTCCTGGACTAACCTCTGATTTTCTTTCGGAACGCAGCTATCAATTAGTTTTGCCAACATACCTTCCATCTCAGCTTTAGTGAAAGCCCTTGAATCAAGAAGTATCTTGCAAATTGCTAGTATCTCCGGATTTGTGAACTTAAGCTTATATATTTGTTCTAATCTATATCCCTTAGCCTGTCTGTCATATACAACAGAATTAATAATGCCATCAGACGCTCCTTGCAAATCCATATAATTCCTGATGTCATCTATGTCTCTCTGGATACTTCTCTCATTAACCTTGTAATTGTTAGCTTCTTCAGCTTTATTAACAACTGCACCATTAATCAATTTTGTATATAAGCCTAAGACTCTCTCAATCTTATCAGTCGATTCCATTATCTATATTCCACCTTCTTTGCTGTATAAATACAATATAGTTCTTTGCATAGACAGTTTCTGTCATTCAGTCTTATCTTTTATATATTTTCCAGACTTTATCCTTTTATCATCAGGTTTAACTGCATCAGCTGGAATTACCCACATTGGTCCCATCTTAGATGCTCCCTCGATTCTATTATCAGTACATAAAATTCTTATTCGTCTTTCTGAGATTCCCCATTTTGCTGCCGCTTCTTTTAATGTAATGTAGTTTTCCATGTTAATTCCCTCATAAACGCAAAAACACCATAGTCGCCTATGATGTCGTCCATAAAGTGCAACTGGCTACCATTTAAGGCCCTGTAGTTTTCCGTCACAACGTTTCCATTGTTTTGGCATATTTTGTTGAAAATATTATATACCCTCCACGGAATAATATCAATTTATTTTTAGATAATTGGTACTAGTTAAAGAAAATTTCAAAAATATTCAAAAAATGAGTCCCACGCAAAATGACATGGGACTCTACAAATTAAAGAACCTTATATGTTACAGAATCAACTATAACAGGATGCTTTCTCTTTTCTATTTTTTGAATAATTGCTTCTGATATAACAAACCCAACCACTTCAGTGGCAACTACAAAAATTACTCTTTGCGTAAATCTTACCATAGTAATCTCCTATATAAATGCTCTAGCTACATGTAAAGCTGTCTTCACCGTATTTCTTCGAAGTAATACTCCAGCTGTTATAATAGTTACACCAACCCCAGCAGCCACCACATATTTTGCAGCTTTAGGTATTCTCCTATTAGACTTATGTTTCATATCTTCTTGAGCTTGGCCAGCCTCTCCCTCATCAGCAGTTGAATCTGAAGACTCATCAGCTTCATGTAAATCAGCTTCAACCACGTCATTATTCACATCTTCGTCTTGCGACTTTTCTTCCACAATTTCTGCGACCTTGTTTTTTAATTCATCAACAGTCATATTGACAACCTCCTTAATTTCCTCAACAGTTTCTTCAGCTTTAATCTTCTCCATCTTTTATGTCCTCCATAAAAATACAATCGCAATAAATGCAATAAGTTACAACCGCGAAAAAAGCGATAACAATAACCGTGTCTATGCAAAATCCGTTTGGCCAGTAAAACACCTCCTTTATAGTTCTTGCCGTATGGAATTTGGTTTTCTCATGCACTAGACACAGAATGATTAGCAAAGCTCTTCCAAGGCAAAACTGTTTTGAAAATACA
>CAMFPD010000044.1 GCA_945971355.1 uncultured Lachnobacterium sp. | reverse complement strand
TTCCTCTACTGTGTATGGACAATTACAATAAATGATGCTTTCCATATCCTTATATTTTTTTGCATATCCCGTCAAGCAGTCATCTATCTTGGTTTCTGCAAAGGTAGGGTTGTCCTTGATATTTTCTTTTCCAAGTTGTTGGGTAAAAATGTCTTCAAAAGTCTTACCCCACTCTGTTTTGGTTACACATGAATCCTTATTCTGAATTATAAGGGCTGTTTCAGTATTCTCAATTTTATCAAGCACATTCTGAACCAGCTTTTCACCAAACACATCGTGAAATATGGTTTTGCCCTGGTACTCCACATACCCGCCTGCTGCAGCCACAATTCCATCAAACCCAAAATCAAGCAAAAAATCATATATCTGGTTATAGCTTCTTCCTGTACACAAAAAAATCTTATGTCCATTTTTCCTTGCCTCTCTTAAAGCAAGTTTAGTAGACTCCGACATTTTACCATCGAAGCCTACTAATGTTCCATCAACATCAAAAAACAATATTTTACTCATTATCTTTTAATCCAAATCCTCAAGAACATCCTTTGCTCCAAGTCCGTTCTCAACAACAATAAGTCGAATCTGATACCTTCCATAAATTTCGTTCAAGGTATATCTTAAACCTACTAGGTCAATCTGCCAACCCCAATCTGATGCTTTAAGGTATGGATTTTTTAATATTGTGTTTTTGTATGATAATAACTAATTTGCATTGTGCTTTTTGGTGATTTTGCACATGTATTTATGCACTTGTCTTTATCATATAAAATATTTATAAGTATTTCTTTATATCAAGAAGTGTATCAACTCTTGCATAAAGCATCTGGAAAATTTCCTCATCTGGCTCTGTCTGATCAGGTACCATGATAACCTTACACCCCGCAGCATATGCGCTTTTTACTCCATTTGGAGAGTCCTCTACTGCAATGGCTTCATCCGGTGCTATACCAAGCTCCTCACATGCGAAAGCATATATGTCCGGAGATGGTTTTCCCTCCTTTACCATATGGGCTGAGATAAGTCTGTCAAAATAACCTTCAAGACCTATCCGCTTTACATATCTCTTGGTTCTCTCCAGGTCATTTGCCGTTGCGATTGCTGTTATATATCCATTCTCCCGCAAGAATGTTATGATTTCAACACAGCCCGGCTTAAGCTCTATGCCATTCTCATTTAAGGAAGCTTCCATAAGCTTCTTTCGGTATTCACGGACTGTCTCATAGTCAAAATCCTCACCGTACCACTCTTTGAATGTCTGAACAGCAAAGGGTTTGCCAAGAGAACGAATAAAAAGCGCCTGCTCTTCTGACATCTCATATCCAAAATGTTTTAACGCCTTTGGCCAGTTGATACGATAGTACTTCTCTGTGTCTATAAGAGTTCCATCTAAATCAAAAATCACTGCTTTAATATTTCCCATATTCTTATTCTCCTGTTATTTCATGACAGATTTCTGCTTCTGCAATTTTATTTTCGTATTTTGATTTTGTAATTTTCTTCTTATCTTTTCATATTTTGTTTATGATTTTTTTCTCGTTTTCTCTTCATGTTTTTATTCTACGATTTACGTTGTGGCGTAACGTTTACTTCCAGCGAAGAAGCTCTCTTAATTGCCCCGGCTCCAAATCTCCCTTTTATGGAATCCATTGCTTTATCAAGCCTCTCCAGCTTTTCATAATCCGTATTGTCAAATAGATTCATCTGGCGACCACCATCCTCGGAAGCAACCTTTGTAGACACTCCCAGTAGTCTGATAGGTGTACCATCCCATTTTTCATCAAAAAGCTTACACGCCTGCTCATATATCTCCTGAGTAATATTGGTAGCTGAATATAGTGAGCACTGATGCGAAGCCTTAGTCAAGTCATTGTATTTTATCTGAACTGTGACAGTGTCAGCTTTCACTCCGTCATTTCTAAGGCGAGAACTGACCTTGTCGCACAGTCCAAGTATTATTGATTTTGCAGTCATATCATCTGTCACATCAAAGGGTAATGTGATGGAATTGCCATATCCCTTATTGTCAGCTTTCACAATTTCAACTGGAGAATCATCAATGCCATTTGCATATCTCCAAAGAATATCTCCCTGCTTCTTCAGCACATTACAAATGACCTCTCTATCTGATTTAGCAAGGTCTCCTATAGTAAATATCCCCAGCTGATTTAATCTATGTACAGCCGCTTTCCCTGCGAAAAACAAATCCCCAATAGGCAATGTCCACATTTTCGACTCTATTTCGTCAGGAAAAAGTGTATGAACCAAATCAGGTTTTCTAAAGTCACTTGCCATTTTTGCAAGAAGCTTGTTGGAGGAAACACCTACATTAACTGTAAACCCGAGTTCATCTCTCACCTGGTTTTTGATTCTGTTTGCAGCTTCAACCGGTGGACCAAACAGTCTGCCAGTTCCTGTCATATCCATAAAAGCCTCATCAATGGAAAACTGCTCAATAGTATCCGAATACTGACGCAAAATGTTCATAAACGCCCTGGAATACTTTTTGTATACATCATGGCGAGGTGGCACAAGCACAAGGTCAGGATACTTACGAATAGCATCCACAACAGGTTCAGCTGTGGTGATATTATATTTCTTTGCAGGAATGGACTTTGCAAGAATTATGCCATGTCGGGTGGCAATATCACCGCCAACGGCAGAAGGTATCTCACGAAGATCAACCTTCTCGCCCTCTTTAAGCCGCTCCACTGCCTCCCATGAAAGAAATGCACTATTAACATCAATGTGAAAAATAACTCTGTCACTCATATTATTCTTCCGGGTTCATAAAGCGATCCCACTCTTCACTGTCGCTTTCAGCATATACAACCAGATTATATGTACGTTCATTTGCACCATCAATAACAAATACAAACTCACTGTCACTGGATTTCTCAATCACAAATGCGTAACCATCCAGAAAATTATTCATAACTTCTGTATAATCAGCTTCCTCAATAGCAATATCATCCTCTGTCTTCATGAGATTACCATCTGCATCATAAATCTTGTAGCCCTCCTCAATAAGGCTTAATATCTTGGCATTATTAAGCTTAAGCACAAGACCATTTGTTCTCATGGTTCTTATGTCTCTGTTTTTAGAATTTTCCGGAAGAATTTTTACATCATCAAGCACAATAGTGAATACATCTCCACTATACCTCACATCGGATATATGTACTTCTGAAAAAATAAAATTGTCAAACTCATTTGTAGTGATAAAATTCATGTGAATCCCTCCAAAAGCAGCAGTTATTAAATCCTGTTTAAATATTTTTAATTTAGTAAATTTACAATCTTGTAGTCCACTGAGAACAATCCCACACATCAGTTGCCAGTCCTTCATAAAAATCCGGCTCATGACATACCATAAGAATACTTCCCTTGTATGCTTGTAACGCTCTCTTTAACTCAGCCTTAGCATCTACATCCAGATGGTTAGTTGGCTCGTCGAGTAGTAAAATATTAGTTTCTCTGTTAATCAGCTTGCAAAGACGAACCTTAGCCTGCTCACCACCAGAAAGAACTCTGACCAGGCTCTCAATGTGCTTTGTAGTAAGTCCGCACTTAGCAAGAGCGCTTCTCACATCATACTGTGAAAAGGAAGGAAACTCTGACCAGATTTCCTCAATACAGGTAGTTGAAACAGACTGATCCATCTCCTGCTCAAAGTATCCGATTTCTAAATAATCTCCAAGTTCAACTGAACCATTAAGGGAAGGAATCAAACCAAGAATACTCTTTAGTAAAGTAGTCTTTCCAATACCATTGGCACCAGTTAAAACGATTTTCTGACCACGCTCCATCTCAAGGTCCAAAGAACGCGAAAGTGGATCATTCTTGTCATATCCTATAACAAGCCCCTCTGTTTTGAAAATATATCTGCTAGGTGTACGTGCCTCCTTGAAATTAAACTCAGGCTTTGGCTTTTCTCTGTCAAGCTCAATAATGTCCATGTTGTCAAGCTTCTTCTGGCGGGACATAGCCATATTTCTAGTGGCAACTCGCGCCTTGTTTCTTGCAACGAAATCCTTGAGCTCAGCAATTTCCTTCTGCTGTTTGTTGTATGCAGCCTCAAGCTGAGCCTTCTTCATCTCATAAACTTCCTGGAACTTGTCGTAGTCACCCACATAACGATTTAACTGACGATTATCCATGTGGTAAATCAGGTTGATAACACTGTTGAGGAAAGGCACATCATGAGAAATCAAAATGAAAGCATTCTCATAATCGTTGAGGTATCTCTTAAGCCACTCAATATGCTCCACATCAAGATAATTAGTAGGCTCATCAAGAAGAAGAATATCCGGTTTCTCCAAAAGAAGCTTAGCCATAAGAACCTTAGTTCTCTGACCTCCACTAAGATCAGTAACATCCTTGTCCAAGCCAAGGTCAAGAAGTCCAAGGGCTCTGGCAACCTCCTCAACCTTGGAGTCAATCATATAAAAATCATGCATAGTGAGAAGATCCTGAATAGTACCAGCCTCAGCCATCATATCATCCATCTCTTCAGGAGAAGCCTCACCAAGCTTTTCATAAATTTCATTCATTTGAGTTTCCATATCAAAAAGAAAATCAAATGCAGATTTAAGAACCGACTCAATTGTCATACCCTTTTCAAGAGCAGTGTGCTGGTCCAAGTAACCAACTCTAACGTTTTTAGCCCACTCGATTTTTCCTTCGTCAGGCTGTAGCTTACCTGTGATAATGTTCATGAAAGTAGATTTACCTTCACCATTTGCACCGATAAGTCCAATGTGTTCCCCCTTCAAAAGTCTGAAGGAAACATCCTCAAAAATAGCACGGTCACCAAAACCGTGGCTTAAATGTTCTACGTTTAAAATACTCATAAATACCTGCCTAACTGTTCATCTACAATTTTCAAATACGAATGAATACGAATTTGCATATCATTTGTATATACATTGCCTGTTTCATAAACATAAAATCATATCTACATAACACATTCCATATATGGTGTAAATACAAAAATACCCTGACATTGTAACAAAATTGCGGTGAATTCTCAAGATGTCACGTCCATTAATGTATATGCCGGCATACACTATTATTCCTCTCCCACAAGTTTAACCACACGCATCGTGTGATGCATAGCCTCAAGCACCCTTCCGAATAAATCCTCTGTTTTGATACGAATACTACTTGTATTGATGCAAGGATGGCAACCTACATATTCACCCTTAAGCACGTCCTCATCCACCAATAGCTGAACCACATTCTCAGTGTCATTCATAAGTCCCATGATGCTGACAGAGCCTGGTGTAATATCCAGATAATGCTCCATATCTTCTGGTGAAGCAAACGAAAGTCTGGCACTGCCAATCTGCTTAGACAGTTCCTTCGTCTTAAAGGTTTTATCTCCTGGCATCATCAATAAGTAAAAGTTAGTCTTTTGTCTGTTGCACAGGAACAAGTTCTTGCAAATAGTTGCTTCCAATACCTTATCTATCTCCGCACATATCTCCATTGTCTCAGCTGCTTCATGGTCTATCCGCTGGTAAGAAACATGTAGCTTGTCCAATAAATCATAAGTGCGTATTTCTTTTTCCAAACGGCCTGCCTCGTTTGCTGGTCGTCCATTCTGTAATTCCATATATTTGTACTGATATCCTTTCTGTGGGGTAAATTTTGTATATGTAATGCCCTGTTATTTTAATTATGTGATATTCTTATGTTTTATCTATTTATCGTGTTATCTATGTAGTGTGTTGTTTGTTAGTTCAGTTTATATCATTAAATTTGTTCATGATTAACATTTGTCACTCTTCAATATATGATGTCTTTCTATTTAGTTATTTTTTATGCGCAATATTCTCTAAAATAATAGTTTACCTTGAGATTCAAGGTAAGAAAGAAAACCATCACACCCCTCCACTACATCTCGGTAAGTGTCATCAAAATTATTTGTATACCATGGATCCGCTATATCCCTACTTGAGCCTGCAAAGCTTAAAAGCTTATATATCTTGTCATCTGGATCGTTGTTTAACATCCTGTTGAGATTTCGAATATTTGCAGTATCCATGCCTATTATATAATCAAATCTATCATAATCCGATAACGTAATCTGCTTGGCCCTATGTGGAACTAAAGGTATCCCAACCTCCCTAAGTTTGTTTACTGTACCTCTGTGTGGAGGGTTCCCGATTTCCTCCCGACTGGTAGCAAAACTATCTATAACAAACTGCTCAGCTAATCCAAGAGTGTTTACCTTGTGTGTAAAAACACTCTCACATAAAGTCGATCTGCAAATATTTCCATGACAGCAAAATGCCACCCTAATTAGTGTACTTTCCTTTTTCATAAATCTGATTTACCTTTCTAATACTATACCAACTCGATAAGCAATAAATTATCTCTTTAGTTCAACCAAATATTCTGTAGTTCCTTCTTCGAATTTTTTCTGACCAGTCAGTTCAAAACCATGTCTATTGTAAAAGGAAATTGCTCTGGTATTTTTTTCTAATGCCCATAAATGATTGGCTCCAAGCTTTTCAATTGCAAATTCAATTAATTCGTAACCAACTCCACCACTCTGAAAGCATACGTCCACATACAATTTGCAAATTTCAGTTTCATCTATTTGCATAAAACCTTTTATTATTCCATCATCAAAGACATAAATTTTATTTAGTACTTCCTGTTTTTTGAAGTAGTTATCTATGAGTGAAACCACCTGTAACTCACCAAAGGAAAAACTCTCATCCTTGAATATTGGAAAATAGTTTATTCTATTGTTAAATACAAATATTTCAGCAATTCTTGATAAATCTTTTATTTCTGCTTTTCTAATATTCATTTTATTTCCCTTCATTATGTGAATTACAAATCATACAGATTCATTGTTTCTCTATTTCTATACTCATGCTTTTCGTAATAGCCAATCAATTCACCTTCGTCTCTCAGCGCCACCATATACACATCCTTATTCTGCTTTTCATTATGAAACGTGTATACAATATTGTGATTCTCATCTGCCTTAAACCAGTCAACTACCTGCTGAATTTTTTCTCTTGATTCTGGATTGTGACAATCCAACAAACATTTTCCAAGCAGCTTATTTCCGCCCCATTTTTCATAGCTATTTACAGCTGCAGGGTTCATATAAATAATTTCATGCTTCAGATTGCATATTACAACTGCACTTCTATCCTGTTCCAAAATACTCTTATAAAATTTCATCATGTTTTCCATTACTCAATATTCCTTTGCTATTTCCTCTTCAATTCCATACATGGTTTTAAATTTATCTAAATCCGACTGACTCCTAATAAGCATAACTTCTTCAAATTTTCCTGTATGTATATCCTTAAATCCGGCAATCTGTTCGCCATTACAAATACTCGATTTGATTACAGGTTTCTTATTTTCCTTGTCATATATCATCACTTTTGACTTCTTTTTTAATAATCTCATGCGATTCTCCTTGTATTTTCAATACTTTTAAAACTAACTTATTAAAGGGCAGTATAAATCTTTTACAAGCATCTTATGAAATTCGCTAGATGTTGCCGTGGCAGATGAAAAGTACGCATATACTCATAAAAACTCCTTTCAAAATGCGCTGTCCTGCTGCTATTTGCAGCGATTTGCGCGGTGTAAATTCTTCTTTATGTATCGGTCATTTCTGTACAAAAAATGCAAAACTTAGCAAAATATTGCAAGATGTGTACAGCAATCGTAGTAGAAACGGAGTAGAACTACTCACTAATTACTACTTCATTTCAAAACAACTTCTTTATGATTGCTTTTATGCTCTCACTGTCTGCATTTGCTTTTTTCAAAACCATTATATATATAAGTGCCCTTGCAACCTCATACAAAACACAATGGATTCTTTCTATTTCTCTTGGATTTCCATGCGCGATTCCATTTCTAAAATCAGCAAATATATTACCAGCATCATTAGCTGAAGGAAATTGTATGTGATTGTAATTACACAGCTTATCTATAACTGGCTGTAGATACTCTTTGTTATTGTTTATTGCGTTCTTATATTTTTCAGCAAGACTGTAATCAATTTTTGATAATGCATCTTTAATCTTCTCACAGTATCCATCCGTTTTTCGCTGCTTAGTTTTCGATGCATCATTCACAAATTTGTTATACTTTTTATTCACACCGTTATAGTATAATTTTAGAAATTCATCAAATGTAAGCTGTTCATTTTTTATAGCATCAAATAATACACTTAATTCATCTGCCGTTTTTTCAAAAAGATTATGTACATCGGCATAAGATTTATTATCTATTTTCTTCGAAGGATATAGCTTTTCATATTCACTCTCTAAGCTCAGTGCACAAGCAAGATACTTTTCATACGTAACTGATGAAGCTTCTTTAGAATTTCGAGGAATATAAAAATTATCATATATTTTCTGTGTTCTTCTCAAGGCCACAACTTTAAACAGATCTCCCCCATACTGATTACAATCTTCTGAAATAATGCTATTATTTTCATTACGATCATACTCACCATTATCTTCAGCATTAACATACACAGTCGCGATTGTATTAAATTTATCGCCTTCTTTAATTTGTAATGTAATTTTATCAAAACTGATATTACGCCTAAAATTTAGAAAACAAAAGAAATCATAAACCATTAAGTATATTTGTGGAATTGATTTAATATCTTTCTTTCTCATATATTCCAACGAAAAACGTGGTATAGCTTCTCCCATTGAAGTTTCAGCATATTTCAAATTATGCCAAAAACTAAAGTCCACTGACAATTGAATTTCATCAGCTCTTATCTTTGTTTTAACCTTCGAGTTCACTTCTTCCCATTTTTTAGGAGTAATACCTTTCATTCTCTCCGAAATATCAAATCCCTCTTCAGATATAAAAGCTCTTCCGGGACCTGTAAAAGTATTAACGGCCTTTCCCTCAAAGCAAATTCTATCAAATTTTGTTATTCACGAATATAATCCTGTATTGCAATTTGAAATCACCAATGCTTTGTATCCCAAGCTACAATTATTATATTTACATCCAATAAACGCAATCTCTCTGTTCCCCGTAGTAACTCCTTTTATTACCTCGTTTTCTTTGACATCTCCCGGTAACAAAGATGCGTATGTATTATTAGGAATCAAATTAACTTTTTTATCTTTTAAATGATATGGAACTATTTTTCTTTCAATTCGAACATGTCCAGTATGTTCCATGCCAATCCCTTCTTCCTTTTAATCTGGTTATTTGCAAACAAGTTTCACATTTTCTCTAATCTTCATCCACAGCCTTATGTTTTATTCTAAGTAAATACAACATTGCATACGCACGATTATATAAATACTCTATAAACTGTGAATCGTTCAAGGCCTCCCTTTTTTCCTTAGCAGCATTCAGGTAATCATTATGCCTAACATCAAAATACTCATTAGATAATTTCATTAATTCATCCAATTCCTTTTTTACAACAGCATAAACTTTTCCATCCATATTATCGCTTACACTCAACGCCAGTGCTTTATACTGTTCATTTCTGCTGTCTCCTTGAGTAGATATAAGATATTGAAGTGCATCTATAATAAAATCTAGCGCACTTTTCTTTTCCATCAAATCTTTACTATTAATCATATCCTCCGAAAACTGTATCTTTCGTTCGAACATCCTATAATTAACTAAAACTTCCCACACCTCTAAGGTGTGCTGAACCTTGAAAATTCAATATTTCAGCCAATAAAAAAGGCATAAATACATTCCGTTTGGTATAATGGAATTGTCGAGAAACCATTTTTACAAAGGAGATTTATGCCATGTCCATTTTAACACAGAATAGCACTAATGAGGTAGCATTACTTGACTGTATTCAGAGATTTTTTTCAAAACATCATGTAGGTGAACTTTTGAAAAAATGTAATGGAACAAAAGAGAAAGGTGTTCCTGCTATTTCTCTTCTGAGATACAAACTTGGCAATATCTTTGTAGGTCGCAGCATGTATATGCAGCAACGTACCGGATCTTTTCGTGAAGATTTCTCCAAGAATACCTTTTATCGTTTCCTAAACTCTTCAAAGACTAACTGGCTCCGTTTTACCTCGCTTCTTGCTGCTGATATCGTCAACAACGAAACCAAAGAACTGACAGATGAATCCAGGAAAAATGTATTTATCATTGATGACAGTCTTTTCAATCGTACCAGTTGTAAGAAGCTTGGTTCAAAAGTCTTTAATCACACTAGCATGAACTACAAAAAGGGCTATCGCATGCTTACATTAAGCTGGAGTGATGGAAACACCCTGATTCCTGTAAACAGTTGTCTTCTGGCTTCATCTAAGGAATCCAACATTATTGGTCCAACGAAGGCATTTGATAAAAGAACACTTGCTGGAAAACGTCGGAAACTTGCTCGTACAAAAGCATCGGAAGCCATGATGACTCTTCTGGATACGGCAGCCACGGCCGGATTATCTGCTGATTATGTTCTTTTTGATTCCTGGTTTGCCAATCCAGCCCAGATAACAGACATAAAATCCAAAGGGATGGATGTGATTGCCATGATCAAGAAGAGCTCACGTATTAAATATGAATACTGTGGCGAACAGCTCAATATCAAGGAAATCTACTCCAGAAACAAGAAACGCAGAGGAAGATCAAAATATCTGCTCTCCATTGATGTAAAGATTGGAAAAGAAAACCCGATTCCGGCTAAAATCGTCTGTGTCAGGAATAAGGCTAACCGTAAGGATTGGCTTGCTTTTGTATGCACCGATACAGATCTTTCCGAAGAAGAGATCATCCGTATCTATGGAAAACGCTGGCAGATTGAAGTGTTTTTCAAAACCTGTAAGTCCATGCTTAATCTTATCGGCGAGTGCCATAGCTTATCATATGATGCGCTGACTGCCCATACAGCAATCGTGTTTACCAGATATATGCTGCTTGCGATGGAGCAGCGACAAAACGAAGATCAACGCACATTGGGTGAATTATTCTTTTTCCTTGTAGACGAAATGGCAGATATTACTTTCTGTCGCTCCCTTGGCATCCTGATGGATGCTTTAAAGGCAAGCCTTCAGGAGATTCTGAAATTAAGTGACGAACAGATATCCGCTTTCGCTTCTGATTTTGAGTCCAGACTGCCAGAATATCTGCGCAATGCGCTCCATCCACAGGTTAAGGTGGCATAAATCGTTATTTTGTTAGCTGAAATATTGAATTTTCAAGGTACAAATCCCATTTTGGGTATGGGAAGTTTTAGTAAATAAGATAAATAGTATAATAAACATAAGCTTCATCCTTTCCACCTCTTTTTCGAGGTCAAAAACAACTTCCATTTCTTGTCCTTTCTTGTTTACATCTAAAGAATATCAAAGTATTAGTCCCATAAAACGGACTCTATATAGGTGCAATACCACTTTTTGCCTGATTTTTAGGCCTAAAACAGCAAAATAAAAGGCTTTTACACCTTCTTCTCGCTCACATAACTATGCTCTAATAATATATTGCAAAGTGAAAACTATCCTGTGGATTACCAAGAAACATACAATTATAATCTCCAATTCTTGCACTTATGGGATTCACTGGTAATACCCTATATGCATTCGCATAATTATACCTTAAGTCCTTTGCTATCGTTGGCTCCTTATCTCTCTTCAAAAACGGAAAGTACGACAACTTTCTTTCATCCACTAAAGGATATGCTCCACCACTTTCCACCTCTTTTTCGAGGTCAAAAACAACTTCCATTTCTTGTCCTTTCTTGTTTACATCTAAAGAATATCAAAGTATTAGTCCCATAAAACGGACTCTATATAGGTGCAATACCACTTTTTGCCTGATTTTTAGGCCTAAAACAGCAAAATAAAAGGCTTTTACACCTTCTTCTCGCTCACATAACTATGCTCTAATAATATATTGCAAAGTGAAAACTATCCTGTGGATTACCAAGAAACATACAATTATAATCTCCAATTCTTGCACTTATGGGATTCACTGGTAATACCCTATATGCATTCGCATAATTATACCTTAAGTCCTTTGCTATCGTTGGCTCCTTATCTCTCTTCAAAAACGGAAAGTACGACAACTTTCTTTCATCCACTAAAGGATATGCTCCACCACCCTTACCTAACTGAATTAGCTGTGAAAATGATTCCACACAATTAAACCATCCTATTACAAATGCCACCTTATTTTTATTGCCAGCATCTATCTCATCCATCAACCAGTCAAAATCCTGCTGAAACACACCCCAAGTCTTACTTGCCGACCGTGTATCAGACGAGCTTACCCAATTCTTCAAATACTTAATCTCAATCTTAAAATCACGCTGTTCTATGTACAAATCATGATTAATCTTCTGTGCCTTTTTTAATCTATTACTCTCTCCAGCTGTGTAATGTACAGTTTGTTTAAACGGATATCCTACTCTAACTGTTATATCCATTTCATTAAATCTTTCGTCTGCTTCCTTTTTTAGTTCATCCCGTTTATAACCTCGGTACAGGATATTGAACTCATCAATGATAAATAAGCAATCCGCAACTAAATATTGGTCTACTGTTGGCATATACATTTTATTCTTCTGCAACCTCCTTGAATTAAGTATTTCATGACTACAGTAATACATATGTGTGTTTTCAGTTTATATGCATACCATGTCATAAATTCCTTAAATGTATATCCTGCCATCATCTTCAAATTAAAGTACAAAAAAGAAGGTATGTTTCAACCTTCCATTTTTGCTATATGCATCGTAATACTTCACAACGTGATATTTCCGCTTGCAGTAATATAACCTATTATTTGCTTAATGTAATTCCGAGCTTATTAAATATATTTTTTATATTTTGTTGCCATTTTTCTGTATGGTCAATTTTTGCTACAACTTTATCTTCGGCGAAAAGCTCCTTTTTCGTTTTTTGACTCAAATTTTCCCAATTCTCTCTAGGGATAATATATGTTGCATTTCCGTAAATTGCAGATTCTAATACACAATAACCTGAGAATACGAATGCATAATATCCTTTAAAGCCATTAATACCTTCAACTACTTTTTCAGAATTATATTTCTCAATGTATTCCAGTCTAAAAATATTATAAGTATCTGTTTTTTGTCCATGCTCTCTTAACTGTCTTTCAATATGTTTACTTGGCATTTCTCCTGGCGGAAGAATTTCCCAGTTACATCTTTGCCTTCTTGAAGAATTCTCTATTTGAATAACACCATCAAAAATATAGCAAATGCCATATATTTCAAGCAACAAATTAATTGCCTCTTTCAAATATCCATTCCTTATCTCAGCAGATAAATTAACTACAACAAATTGTTTACCAGTCTTATCTTCAAATAATAACAGTTCTATTCCATATGGTAGTACTACTACCTGAGGATAACATTTTCTATACATATCAACTGGTACTTCAGAAGCATTAGTATTACCAAAAGGGTGAATCCAATTTGTTGATACATATCTACGTTCTTTAGGTTTAGATTTATCCGCATACATATACCCATATGCATTTTTTCTACTCTGAGGACCAAACGTTCCCGAAGGTAATACTATGTCTCCAACTTCGATTAATCCTACCCTTTCTGCTTCATCATCCATTACTGGAATACCGATTTGAATTTTATCCAAGTCATACTCTTTTGGTATACATACATTTATAATTCGTTTTCCTTTGATACAATACTGTGCCATACCTATTCCTCCTGATTTTATATAATCTATTTCTTACAATATTCAAATAAAATAGAGCCCTTTTAAGACATGCTCAGGTCTGTGATTATTGACTGTTTAAATCAATGGTACTTCGCCTTGTGATTAGCCAATATCTTTCCAGCTTTACTCTTGGTGCTCTTGCTGGTTGACTTGCTGGCTAATTTCTT
>CAMFPD010000043.1 GCA_945971355.1 uncultured Lachnobacterium sp. | reverse complement strand
ATTGGATTGAATAAAAATGTTAGTTTTTGTATAATATTTCCAATGTGTATGTTTTAAAGCACAAAACTATGAATATGTTTAAGGAGAATGATGATATGTACACTTTAGAAGACATCAGAACAGTTGATCCTGAAATGGCAGCTGCAATTACAGATGAGTTCGACCGCCAGAACAGCCACATCGAGCTTATTGCATCGGAGAACTGGGTAAGCCCTGCAGTTATGTCTGCAATGGGAAGTATCCTTACAAACAAATATGCAGAAGGATATCCAGGAAAGAGATACTACGGTGGATGCGAGTGCGTTGATGTTGTTGAGGAACTTGCAAGAGAAAGAGCAAAAAAATTGTTCGGGTGTGAATATGTAAATGTACAGCCTCATTCAGGAGCACAGGCGAATATGGCAGTTCAGTTTGCTGTTTTAAAGCCTGGCGATACAGTTATGGGTATGAACCTTGATCACGGCGGACACTTGACACATGGTTCACCTGTAAATTTCTCAGGAACATATTTCAATATCGTTCCTTATGGAGTAAATGATGAAGGCTTTATCGATTACGATAATGTTCTTGCTATTGCAAAAGAGTGTAAGCCAAAGATGATTATTGCGGGAGCATCTGCTTATGCCAGAACAATTGATTTCAAAAAATTCAGAGAAATTGCAGACGAGGTTGGAGCTGTTTTAATGGTTGATATGGCTCACATTGCAGGACTTGTAGCAGCAGGACTCCATCCAAGCCCAATTCCTTATGCAGATGTTGTAACAACAACAACTCATAAGACACTTCGTGGACCACGTGGTGGAATGATTCTATGCAGCCAGGAGATGCAGGATAAATACAACTTCAACAAGGCTATTTTCCCAGGAACACAGGGCGGACCACTTATGCATGTGATTGCAGCAAAGGCAGTCTGCTTCAAGGAAGCTCTTGAGCCAGAGTTTAAGGAGTACCAGACTCAGATTGTAAAGAATGCACAGGCTTTATGCAAGGGACTTCAGAAGAGAGATATCAAGATTGTTTCGGACGGAACAGACAATCACCTTATGTTAGTTGACCTCACACCATATGGACTCACTGGAAAAGCAGTTGAGAAGCTTTTGGATGAGGCTCACATTACAGCAAACAAGAACACAATTCCAAATGACCCACAGAAGCCATTTGTAACAAGCGGTATCAGACTTGGAACACCAGCGGCTACATCAAGAGGGCTCAAGGAAGATGATTTTGATAAGGTCGCTGAGGCAATTGCAATGCTCATCAAAGAGGGCGAGTCAGCAATCGAGCCAGCACGTGCCATCGTGAAGGAACTCACAGACAAGTATCCTTTACAGAAGTTTAACTAAGCATTCACGCTTGAATACGTTATGCAGTGCCACCTGAAGTGTAAAATGTAAAGGGTACTTGTCGCTGGAATAAAGGCAGATGTCTTGCAAAATGAGCGGTTTGAGAGTACAATGGCAAAAGGATATAAAAGAAGCGTTGGAGGAACTATGATAGATTTAAAGTTTTTAAGAGAAAATCCGGAAGCTGTTAAGGAAAATATTAAAAAGAAATTTCAGGATCACAAGCTTCCGTTAGTGGATGAAGTAATTGAGTTAGACAAGCAGTCAAGAGCTGCACAGCAGGAGGCTGACGAGCTTCGTTCTAAGAAGAATCAGGTGTCTAAGCAGATTGGTGCTCTTATGGCGCAGGGTAAAAAGGAGGAGGCTGAGGCTGTCAAGGCTGAGGTTGCAGCAATTTCAAAGCGCCTTGCAGAGCTTGAGCCAATGGAGAAGGAGCTTTCTGATAAGGTTACAGAGATCATGATGAAGATTCCAAACATAATTGATCCATCTGTTCCAATTGGAAAGGATGATAGCTGTAATGTGGAAATTCAGAAGTATGGAGAGCCTGTTACACCTGATTTTGAGATTCCATACCATACAGATATTATGGAGAGATTTGACGGAATCGATCTTGATGCAGCAGGTAAGGTTGCAGGAAATGGTTTCTACTATTTAATGGGAGACATTGCACGTCTTCATTCAGCAATGACTTCATATGCAAGGGATTTCATGATTAATAAGGGATTCACATACTGCATCCCACCATTCATGATTCGCTCAAACGTTGTAACTGGTGTTATGAGTTTTGAGGAGATGGACGCAATGATGTACAAGATTGAGGGAGAGGACCTCTACCTTATCGGAACATCTGAGCATTCCATGATTGGTAAATTTATTGATACAATCAATGATGAGTCGAAGCTTCCATACACACTTACAAGTTATTCTCCTTGCTTCCGTAAGGAAAAAGGTGCCCATGGAATTGAAGAGCGTGGTGTTTATCGCATACACCAGTTCGAAAAGCAGGAGATGATTGTTGTATGTAAGCCAGAGGAGTCAATGGAGTGGTATGATAAGATGTGGTCATACACTGTAGAGCTTTTCAGAAGTCTTGATGTACCTGTCCGTACACTTGAGTGCTGTTCAGGAGATTTGGCAGACCTTAAGGTTAAGTCATGTGACGTAGAGGCATGGTCACCACGTCAGCAAAAGTACTTTGAGGTAGGAAGCTGCTCAAATCTTGGTGATGCGCAGGCTCGTCGTCTCAAGATTCGTGTTAAGGGTGAGGATGGACAGAAGTATTTCGCTCATACCTTAAACAATACAGTTGTTGCTCCACCACGTATGCTTATTGCATTTCTGGAGAACAATCTCAATGCTGATGGTTCTATCAATATTCCAAAGGCACTTCAGCCATATATGGGCGGAACAGAGAAGCTTGTTCCAAAACATTAATTAAAAAGCAAAATTATAATTATAGGCAGTCCTGGTAAAATGGGGCTGCCTATTTTGATGCAATAATGTACACTTTGAGCATACTATTTTGAATTGCGGTTGTCAGCAGTGTATTAAATATGAATTTTTAAATTTTTTGGGGGATAAGTGACTGGATGGTGTTTTGACCTTCTTTGCTGAGAGAACGATAATATTTTAATAGCCGGTCTTCTTGACTAGTAATAGATTTCTTTATGTCGTAATATTCATATCTTATGGGCACATCCGTGTATCCAATCAGATAGTCGACAGACACATCAAAATATTTAGCTATTCCGATTATAACATCCAAATCAGGTTCGGCTTTTTCAGCCTCATATTTGTAGATTGATTGTTGTGTGACATGTAAAACATCAGCTAAATCCTGTTGGCTGGTACCCTTTGCATGCCGTAATTCCTTTAGTCTTAACATCTTATACCTTCTTTCGTGAAAATAAATTAATACTTATATAAATAAGGTAACAATCAAACAATAACTAAAATAAAACCTAGCGGTTGTATTGACTACAACCATAAGTTGTGGTATTTTACAGAATGAAAATTAAAAAATATGTCAAAAAATATCCATATGGGAGCGGATTATGAAAAAAAAGAAACCTGTTTGGCTAATCTTATTCGTTTTGTTTTTACTACTTTTAGTATTTGGAATAGCAGTATTACTTATTCAGGGCAAAAAAGAGAAAACAGCAAATGATTCATATATAGAAATGCAGAATGAAGTGAATAAAGTCGTGGAGAATGTTGTACCTGAGACTGAGACAGAAGTAGAAGAAAATGATGCTCTCGATGGAATAGAAATTCCGGAAAAGAATCTGGATTGGGATGCTCTTCACGAGGAAAACCAGGATATTTACGCATGGATATATGTTCCAAACACCACAGTGGATTACCCAATCCTTCAGCATCCTACAGACAACAGCTATTACCTTAATTACAACATAGATGGAACAAAAGGTTATCCGGGATGCATATACACAGAGGATTATAACTCTAAGGATTTTTCGGATATTAATACGGTGATATACGGACATAACTTAAAGGACAAGACAATGTTCTCATCTCTACACAATTTCGAGGATGAGGAAGTGTTTGATGAAGACAACTACATCTTTATCTACACAGAGGATTATGTATTTGTATATGAAGTGTTTGCAGCATACGAGTATGATGCACTCCACTTGTTAGCAAACTTTGATTACACAAACGAATATGTATATCAGGATTATCTGGACAGCATATTTGAGGGAACTGGAAGAGTATCAAAGGTGAAAGAAGATGTGGAAGTAACAACAGAGGATAAGATTGTAACACTGTCTACGTGTACAACAGACCATAATTCAAACTACAGATTTCTGGTGGCAGGTGTGTTGTTGAATCCAAGACAGTAGGAGATTTGAATGATAGATAACAGAGAGATAGTTGAGAAAAAGAAGCTTGGCCTTGGGGCAGTAACAGTTATAACTGTGCTTGCCATTATTCTTGTGGTGGCAGGTGTCATATGCGTCATGAGGCTTATAGGAAAAAACAAAGTATATGGCAGTGCCGTAGGTACGGAGACTACTGATATAGGAACCAAGGATGACAGCCTTGAAGAAAATCAGATTATGTATAAGGGCAAGGTTTATGAATTAAATGAGGATCTTGTCACAGTTCTAGTTATGGGAATTGATAAGGAGACTGTTACCGAGGTTGGTGGTCAGAGCTGGGATGCGGATGGTGAGTTCGCAGGAGGCCAGGCAGATGCGCTATTCCTTATGGTGATTAATCCACATGACAAAAATGTATATATCGTAGCAATAAATAGAAATTCCATGGCAGATGTGGATGTCTTTGACGAAAACGGCAAATATCAGGGCATTTTTACTAAACAGATTGCCCTTCAGCATGGCTATGGAGATGGAAAAGAGGAGAGCTGTGAGAGACAGGTAAAAGCAGTGTCAAGAATGTTTCACAACATTCCAATAAACAGCTATGCAGCCATCAGCATGGATTCAATTCCAGAACTTAATGATGAGCTGGGAGGAATCACAGTAGAAGTGCTGGATGACATAGTATATCCGGAATATGATATGAACCTTCATGCCGGTGAGACAGTTACATTGTATGGAGAAAAAGCCTACTGGTACATAAGACTTAGAAATGAGAATGTATTTAACTCAAATGAGCTGAGACTGCAGAGACAGAAGCAGTACCTGACCACATTTGCAGCGGAAGCCAAGAATCAGGCAACCGCAGATGTGAGGGTGGCAGTCAATCTGTACAACACAGTGAGCAAATACATGGTTACAGATATAGATATAAACAGTTTTACCTATCTGGTAACTGAGTTTATAAATTATGACTTTGATGTAGAGAATATGTATTCACTCCAGGGGGAAGTTATACAGGGTGAAAATTTCGAGGAGTTCTATGTAGATGACGATGCACTACAGGAACTGATTGTTAAATTATTTTACGAACCAGTTTAATGGTATCTCATTGGAAAACCACATTTCCAATTTGATATAGCCACATGAATATGAGGAAGGGAGGAATAACAGAAATGAAGAAGAAATTATTAGCAGTAGTAACAGCATTGACTGTTATGGCAATGGGAACAGTAACTGCATTCGCAGCCAGCCCAACAGTAGGAACAACTGAGGCTCCTGTAGCAACTCAGAAGGCTTCTACAACAATCGCAGCTACAGCTACTCCAGCAGAGTACGCAGCAGCAACAAAGGTATCTGATGGATTTACAGTAGCAGCTGTTGAAGAGACAACAGTTAAGGCTGCATCAGTTCAGGTACAGAACGCATTATTAAATGACCTTGCAACAATCGGAACAAAGCTTGGAAACAGTGATATCGCAGCAGCAGCTACAGATTCTAACAAGAAGGTATCAGCTTCTATTCTTTCAGTAGTTAACATTGATGCTTCAACAGCAACAAAGGACGCTGACGGAAACTACACTGTAACAGCAAGCATCGCTGGAATCGCAGCTGGAGACACAATCGCAGTTCTTCACTACACAGGTTCAGCTTGGGAGACAATCGTTCCAACAAGCGTTGCAGCAGGTTCTGTAACATTCAAGACAGCAAGCTTCTCACCATTCGCAGTTGTTAAGCTTGAGGTTTCAACAGTAACAGCTTCTCCAAAGACAGGTGCAGCTATGCCAGTAGCAGCTCTTTTCGTAGTAGTTGGATTCGCTGGAGCAATGGTATGCGGAAAGAGATATTTCGCATAATTTAGAAATATAATAAGATCTTATTAATTTCCAAATATCATGTGGTGGATAAAGGAATACAGAGGAAGGTGGAGCATAAGCTCCACCCGATTCTGCTGTTTACAAGGAAGAGTTTATGAAGAGGGTTCTGTTTGTCACAACAATCAGTGGCTTTTTGCCACAGTTTGAGAAAAATGATGTAAAGCTATTAAAAGAGAGAGGATGCAAAATACATTACGCCTCCAATTTTGAAAATCCAATATATACATTTGATGAGACAGAACTGGTTAAGAATGAGGTGACACTTCATCAGATAGACATAGAAAAGTCACCAGCCAAGATAAAGACGAATATAAAAGCTATAAAACAGCTTATAAAAGTAATAGATGAAAATGAAATAGACATAGTGCACTGTCATAACCCGATGGGAGGTGTCGCAGCTCGAATTGCTGCAAAAGTCAGCAATAGGAAACCACGGGTCATATACACGGCGCATGGCTTCCACTTCTACAAGGGGGCGTCCATAGTAAGCTGGATGCTTTTCTACACCGCAGAGAGGCTGTTAGCGCACTTTACAGATATAATTGTAACAATTAACAAGGAAGATTATATGCGGGCAAAGCGATTTAGACTAAAGGAAAATGGCGATGTCTTCCTGATACACAGTGTGGGAGTAGACAAGGAAAAATTTGCTCCGAGACCTGAGATAAGAGAGAAAAAAAGAGCAGAACTGGATATACCAGGGGATGCTTTTCATATAGTGACGGCGGCAGAGCTGAATGAAAACAAGAATCAGAAGGTGGTTATAGAGGCACTTGCCAGATTAAATGATGACAACATATATTATTCCATCTGTGGAAAAGGTCCAAACGAAGACAATCTGAGAGCTCTCATCAAGTCCAAAGGGCTGGAGGAGAGAGTGAGACTATTGGGATACAGGACAGACATGGACGAGATACTGCAGACAGCAGATGTATTTGCATTCCCGTCCATTAGAGAAGGGCTTGGGGTTGCAGCAGTGGAGGCATTAATGTGTAATGTCCCGGTTATAGCAGCCGATAACAGAGGGACAAGAGAGTATGTGTCGGATGGAAGCAATGGTATTGTGTGCAGTTATGACGATTCGGAAGAATTCAAGGACGCAATCGAGTTGCTATATAAGGACAGTGCATATAGAGAGAGAATAGCGGACCGATGCAGGGCATCAGTAAGCCAATTCACCGTGGAAGAAGTAGAGAAAACGATGATACAGGTGTACAGCAAAGCATTAGGGGAGAGTAGATAAATGGATAAACCTATGGTTTCCGTGATAATGGGTGTTTACAACCAATGGAATGAAGCTGTTTTGAGAGAAGCAGTTAACTCAATACTGAACCAGACTTACAAGGATCTGGAATTTATTATCTGGGATGATGGTTCACATCCTGATGCGGCAAAGCTGGTACAAAACCTGGCAGGACTGGATGACAGAATAATCGTGGCAGGCAAAGAGCAAAACAGAGGTCTTGCATACAGTCTCAACGAATGTATAAGGCTGGCAAGAGGAAAGTACATAGCGAGAATGGATGCAGACGACATATCCCTGCCGGAGAGAATAGCAAAGCAGGTAAGCTTTCTGGAAAATAATCCTGAGTATTCATGGTGTGGCTGCAACACAAGCCTTTTTGATGAGAATGGCGTGTGGGGAGTGCGCAGAATGCCGGAGAAGCCCGAGGAGAAGGATTATCTGAGGTTCTCACCCTTTGTGCATCCTTCAGTAATGTTTAGAGCTATGGTATTTGATGAGAACGAGGGATATCTGGAGGCAGAGGAAACCCTGCGCTGTGAGGATTACGAAATCTTCATGAGGCTGAGGCAGAAGGGTCTGCGGGGATATAACCTGCAGGAAGTATTGTTTAGCTACAGAGAAAACAATGAATCCTATGAAAAGAGATCCTTTCATTTCAGAGTGAACGAGGCAAAGCTTCGATACAGAAACTTTAAACAGATGGGAATGCTTATGCCCTTTGGCTGGATGTACTGCATACGGCCTATAATCGGAGGTATACTTCCGGCTTCGTTGATTTCTCTGTTGAAGAGAAGTGAGGGAGCCAGAGTGAAGAGACATACCGAAAGCAAATCAGCGGAGGCAATTGGTTTTGAAGGAAGAGAGCGGGTACGGATTTGAGGAAAGCTTTTTACATATATGGGCACCAGCCATAACTGATTATGTGGAATGGGTGCTGACAGAGGCAATCCAGTCAGGGAAGAAAAGACTGTATTTTCTGGCAAGGGATGGCTGGATGATGTATCACGGGGCTCAAAGGATAATAGACAAAAAGAAGCTGGACATAGAAGCCAGATATCTCAAGGTATCCAGATATGCCATACGAAGTGCAGAGTATCATCTCATGGGTGAAAAATGCCTTGACCTGATATGCGTAGGCGGAATAGATGTGACCTTTGAAAAGCTTATGAAGAGGGCACTGCTTACTGATGAGGAAGCCAGGCATATAGCCAGGTTATCCGGTTATGAGGAAGAATATAAAACAGTACTTAATTACAGACAGATACAGGAACTGAAGGTAAAGCTAAAAGAGATAAAACTATTATTTAAATATATAGAGCAGCATTCAAAGCTGAATTATGAGAATACAATAGGCTACTTAAATCAGGAAGGTCTGTTGGAGAAAACACCATATGCGCTGGTTGACAGTGGATGGATAGGAACATTGCAGATGAGCATACAGCATCTCGTATCTGCAGGATGTGGAGAAGAAAGAAGAATCGATGGTTATTACTATGGACTTTATGATGTTCCTAAAGATGCACAAAAGGAACAGTATAAGTCCTTTTATTTTGGAAAAAAGTCAATATGGAGAAAAGTATATTTCTCCAACTGTTTATTCGAGACAGTGTTCTCCTCACCAGAGGGAATGATGGTGGGGTATGAGAGGCATACAGATGTGAGTAATAGTGAGACCTACATATATCTGCCTGTTGAAAGCAACCATACGAACCCTAATAGGGAGCTCATGATGGAGTTCAAGGGTCTGCTTATGATGTATGTAGATGAGAGATTGAGGGATGAACAATCAAAACCTAGCAACAGGCAGAAGATAGATGACGAAAATCTGTATGAAAATGGGAAACATGTTAAGTCAGTGAATGATATCAAAAGTGTTAAGAAGAATTTTAGGAAACTGGCAAGGTTAATGAGTCGTCCCACACAGGCAGAGGCTGAATCATATGGCGATATGCAATTCTGTGATGACATTATTGAGTTTAAATTCCAGCCAGTGGCCGCAGAGTGGGATTTGGAAGAGATAAGGAAACAACGCTTTATCAATAAGCTTTTGATAAAGCTGAATATAAGAAAACAGGAATTACATGAGAGTGCATGGCCTGAGGGCAGCATCACAAATGCAGGGGGCAGGATAAAATCACACCTGAGGCAGGAGAGAATGTACAAGCTGTTCATGTATACAAGAAAGGCAATTGTAGGAAAGTGAAGACAGAAGACAGAAGGAACCGAGTGGAGAAACTAAAAAAATTAATCATAAAAAAGAATGACATAAAACAATACACCTTTGTAATAAAGGAACTGACAGCCAGAGAGATAAAAAGGAAATACGCGAGAAGTTCTCTGGGCATTATATGGAGTGTGCTTAATCCACTGCTTATGATGATAGTTATGTCACTTATTTTTTCTACTATGTTTAGAAGAAATATTGAAAACTTCCCAATCTATTATTTAACAGGTGAGCTTTTCTGGGGACTGTTTAACGGGGCAACAAATGCTTCTATGACAGCACTTGTAGATAATAAGATGCTTCTGATAAAGGCAAAGCTTCCAAAGCATACATTCATATTATCGAGAATATATACCTCTCTTATCAACTTTGGATATACATGTATAGCATATGTAATGATGCTTATTGTTTTTAAGATAAAACCTACCTGGGCAATGCTTCTGTTCCCGGTGGATGTGATATTTGCGCTGATTTTTTTCATGGGAATCGGATATTTACTAGCAGTATTATACGTATTTTTTGCGGATATCAAATATCTGTACTCTGTGGTACTTCGATTATTAATGTACTTATCAGCAATTTTCTATCCTATAACAAGTTTGCCAGAAGCAATGCATGATTTCATAGCCTGCAATCCGCTGTATATAATTATAGCATTTGCCAGACAGTGCGTTATGGAAGGCAGGGTTCCGGATGGAGATATATGGATCAAGCTTATTTGTTGGAGTCTAATTAGTTTTGGTGTAGGAATGACTGTATTTAAGACAAAAGAAAATAAGGTAATGCAGAAAATATAAAATAAGAATTTTAAATAGAAGGAATCAGAAGATATGACACGAAAGAAGTACACCACACTCCTCACAATAATATGCATGGTTATCACCTTGCTGGTAGATCCTGCAAGGGTGCTGGCGGCGGGGGCGGAGCTGACCTTTGGCTCTGAGGAGTATGAGCAGTCAAACGGCTCTGAATTTCATATAGGTGCATACATCACTGCAGACGAAGCTATCGGGGATTATCATGTGGAAATAAAATATGACAATCTAAGAATGGAATTTGTGGATGGAGCTGAAAATGTAGATCAGGAGAATGGAATCATCATACTGGAAGGCAGTGAGAGAAAATCACAGATTAAATACTGGTTAAAGTTTCGCGCTATAAGTGGGGGAGACGCAAGTATAGAGTTCGTAAATGCTACAGTGTCGGATTATGAGATTACCACATATGGCAATGCTCCCATAACCATATCAGGGGAGGATACGGCAGCAGAGATAGAGGCAGAGCAGGCAATACAGCAGGAAGAAGAAAATGCACAGGAATTTGACCCATTAGAGGAATCTGAAAATGGAACACAGGTACAGCAGAACACACAGGAGATGCAGAATGAATCAGGACAGCAGGATATACCAGTGCAGGATGATGTTGAAGACGGCGTAATCCATGATGGCAGCTCCAAGGGAGAAAAGAATTCAATAATCTTTAATGTGTTTTTCGTGGCAATGATGGCAGTTATATTGGTAAGCATTGTTACAGTGTCAGTGGTTTGGAATGTGGTAAAGAGCAGTCAGAAGCGGGGACAGGCAAAAAAGAAGCAAGATAACAGAGATAATACGAAAAAGGACAATAAGTATAAAGATAATAAGCATAAAGACAATAAGAATAAGGAAATCAAAAAGCTTGATGAGATAAAGAAAACAAAGGATCTGCCCGTTGAAGACCTGGGGGTAGATGAACTAAACAGCATGATGGAAAACCTCAAGACTGAAGTACAGAACATGATGTATGAGTCTGAGATTCAGGAAAAGCGCGGAGCAGAACCGGTTATTCAGGTGTGTGATGTTACCATGGAGTTTCACTTGTCATCTGTAAATCCATCAGGACTCAAGGAATACCTGATACAACTGATTAAGAGAGAGGTTAAATACAAGAGACTCTTTGCTCTGTACCATGTGAGCTTTAATGTATACAAGGGAGAAATCGTAGGTATTATCGGAACTAACGGATCAGGAAAATCCACACTATTAAAGATAGTATCGGGAGCATTGAAGCCAACCAGTGGAAAAGTCAAGGTAGATAGGAGAAAGATACAGCTTCTGACACTGGGAACGGGATTTGATATGGAGCTGACTGCCAGAGAAAACGTATTCCTGAATGGATCGATTATCGGATATAGCAGAGAATTCCTGGAATCCCACTATGATGAGATAGTAGAGTTCGCAGAACTTCAGGATTTCATGGATGAAAAGGTAAAGAACTTCTCCAGTGGTATGGTCAGCAGGCTTGGCTTTGCCATTGCTACGGCAGGTGATGCAGCAGAGATATTGATATTGGATGAAGTGCTGTCGGTAGGAGATGAGTTCTTCAGGAAGAAGAGTTTGAAGCGAGTGAAAGAGATGATACATGGTGGAAGTACTGTACTCATGGTAAGTCATGGTATGGACACTATTGTTGATAATTGTACAAAGTGCGTATGGATTGAAAAGGGTGAGCTGAGGATGATTGGGGAGCCTAAGACAGTTTGTGCGGAGTACAGGAAAATGGATGCTGGGTGATGTTATGCATAGAAAGATGTTTATGATTAAGGAAAGGATGATGTTAAAAATGTTTAATCAGATTAAAGAAAGAAAAAAGAAAATAGCGGTAATTGGTTTAGGATATGTTGGAATGCCTCTTGCAGTGGAATTTGCAAAGCATTTTGATGTTATCGGATTTGATGTTAATAGTGATAAGATAGGTAAATATAAGGCGGGTATTGATGTTACAAATGAGGTTGGAAATGAAGCTCTCAAAAACACATCACTTATTTTTACATCTGATGAATGTCTGTTAAAAGAAGCTAGTTTTTTTATTGTTGCAGTACCAACACCAATTAAGGATGATAAAACACCAGATCTCGCTCCAGTAATAAAGGCAAGTGAAGTGGTTGCGAGAAATTTAACTAAGGAATCAATTGTTGTATATGAATCAACAGTTTATCCTGGAGTTACGGAGGATGTTTGTTTGCCAATTCTTGAAAAAATAAGTGGGCTAAAAATAATAGATGATTTTGGAATTGGTTATTCGCCAGAAAGAATTAATCCGGGAGATAGAGTACATACGTTGACGAAAATTAAGAAGATTGTGTCTGGAATTAATAAAGAATATCTTGATATTATTAGTAAGGTTTATGGTTCAATAATTACGGCTGGAGTATATCCGGTTTCATCAATAAAAGTTGCTGAAGCTGCAAAAGTATGTGAAAACTCTCAGAGAGATATTAATATTGCTTTTGTTAATGAATTAGCTATGGCGTTTGGCAAGATGAAAATAAATACTAATGAAGTAATTGATGCTATGAACACTAAATGGAATGCATTAGGTTTCAGACCAGGCCTGGTTGGTGGTCATTGCATTGGAGTTGATCCATACTACTTTATATACCAAGCAGAACAGCTGGGGTATCATTCACAGATTATTGCAGCTAGTCGAAAGGTGAATGAAGGCATGGTGGACTATATCACTTCGCAGATTGTAAAGGAAATGATACTAGCAGGAATAACAATTAAGGGGAGTAAGGTAGCGTTTCTTGGTGTTACTTTTAAAGAAAACTGCCCAGACACAAGGAATTCTAAATCAATCGAAATTGTTAGAGAGCTAAAGGAGTATGGAATAAATGTGTACTGTTGTGATTGTTGTGCAAATAGTGATGAACTTGAGCGAGAGTACAATCTTGAGCTGAATTCGATGAATGATTTGATGGAATGCAATGCAATTATTATAGCAGTTGCTCATAATGAGTATAGAAATTTGAATAAAGAGCAAATTGATAAGATAATGGCAAAGGAAAATAAAATCCTTATTGATATTAAAGGAATTATAGATAAAAATAATTTTGAAGATTATAGATACTGGACAGTGTAAAAGGACAAATATTATGAATGAAAATAAAGTAAAGATATTGATTAGTTATCATAAAAGAGATAAATGCTATAAGGATGATGTTTTAACGCCTATAAATGCAGGAAGAGCAATTGCAAGAAAATTAAAAAAACCTGATTTGGATTGGTTAATGTCAAATTGCATTGGGGATGATACAGGGGACAATATTTCTGAAAAAAATGGTTTGTATAATGAAATGACTTCAATATATTGGGCGTGGAAAAACTATGAAAAACTTGGAAATCCCGACTACATAGGACATTTTCATTATAGAAGGCATTTAGCTATAAAGGATATTGATAGAAGTGTATATGAAGCAGGAAATTTAGATGATAATTATTTGGCAGAAAGCCTTGGATATAGTGTTGATAATGTAAATAAGTTATGTCAGAAATTCGACATGATAATTCCAAAAGCGCAATGGAGAGCTTCTGCATATGAGCATTATAAAAGGAATTTTGATGTATCTGAACTTGATGAAGCAGTTAACGTTATTCATAAGTTTTTTCCGGAATATGATGGTGCCGTAAAAAAATATTTAGAAAATTCGAACCTTTATTTTTGTAATATATTTAT
>CAMFPD010000042.1 GCA_945971355.1 uncultured Lachnobacterium sp. | reverse complement strand
GTTTCACCTATACATTTAGGTGATAGAGTCTGGGAGGAGGGCTTTGATCAGGAATTTTCAAAGACCTCGGTATCATTGTCACAGAGGCTGGAGAATGCTTATGAGCAGGTAGCACGGGAGCATGGTGCATTTTTTCTAAAGGCATCAGAATATGCGAAAAGCTCAGAAGCAGATCAGGAGCATATGGATGAAGCAGGTCACCAGGCATTTGCAGAGGGTATAAGGAATATAATTTATGAGATGGGGATATAGAAGGAGGACTTGGTTTTATGAACTGGGAGTTTATAGAAAAATATTTGCCCTTGTATCAAAAAGCTGCGGTGCTTACGGTGAAAATAGGACTGCTTGGTATTGTGTTTGCAATTTTGGTGGGTCTTGTGTGTGCCGTTGTACTGTATTATAGGGTGAATATTGCAAGGCAGATAGTATCCTTTTACATTGAACTGAGCCGAAATACTCCATTGCTGGTTCAGTTATTTTTTATATACTATGGTTTGCCCAAAATAGGATTTGCAATGAGTGCAGAGCAGTGTGGTGTTGCAGGAATTGCGTTTCTTGGAGGAAGCTATATGGCGGAGGCTCTTAGGAGTGGTCTTGAATCAGTGGAGCCTATACAGCGTGAAAGTGCAAAAAGCCTGGGAATGAACAGTGTTCAGACAATGAGATATGTGATACTTCCACAGGCTGTATCCACAAGTATTCCTGCATTTGTTGCAAATATTATTTTTTTGCTTAAGGAGACTAGTGTTTTTTCTGCAATAAGTCTGATGGATCTTATGTTTACTGCAAAGGATTTGATAGGATTGTATTATAAAACAACAGAAAGCCTCTTTTTGCTGGTGGTATTTTATTTGATAATACTACTGCCTGTTTCCCTTCTTGGAAGCTATGTTGAAAGGAGGGTTCGCTATGCTGGATTTGGGTCTTGAGGTCTTATTCAAGGGGAGCAATATGCTCAGGTTGCTGCAGGGACTGTGGGTTGCCGTGAAAATTAGTTTGATTTCAATTGCTGTGAGTATGCCCCTGGGTGTGGTTGTGGGTTCTCTTATGACCGTGAAAAATAAATTTATTAAGCTGATACTTAGAATTTATCTGGAAACTATAAGGATCATGCCTCAGCTGGTACTTCTGTTTATTGTGTATTTTGGCAGTACAAGAGCACTAGGATGGAATTTATCTGGTGAGGTGGCATCCATTATTGTTTTTGTGTTGTGGGGAGCTGCAGAAATGGGAGATCTGGTAAGAGGAGCTCTTATAAGCATACCAAAGCACCAGTATGAGAGCAGTAAGGCCCTTGGTCTGTCGAAGGTTCAGACATATATATACATAATTATTCCACAGACCGTAAGACGGCTTGTTCCGTTGTCCATAAACCTGATTACACGAATGATAAAAACTACTAGTCTGGTGCTTATGATTGGTGTTGTGGAGATGTTGAAGGTTGCACAACAGATAATAGAAGCAAACCGTATGGTGAGTCCAAATGCTTCCTTTGGCGTATTTCTGGTTGTTTTTATCTTGTATTTTCTTGTATGCTGGCCGATTAGTATGTTGGCAAGACACCTTGAGAAGCGTTGGGTATAATTTTTATTTGGAGTTGAATTATGGCAGAAAAAATATTGGAGATTAAAAATCTGACAAAAAAATATGGCAGTCAGACTATACTTGATGGAATCGACCTGTCAATAGACAAAGGGGAAGTGGTGGTAGTTGTGGGACCAAGTGGCTGCGGAAAAAGTACACTTCTTAGATGTATAAATTCTCTTGAGGATATAGATGCAGGGGAGATTGTTCATGATGGACATAAAATAGGAATGGTTTTTCAAAGCTATGAGCTTTTCCCACATTTGTCTGTGCTGGATAATATTACACTTGCTCCGATTAAGGTACAAAAAAGAGATAAGGCTGAGGTGAAAAAACAGGCCCTTGAGCTTTTGAAAAGAGTAGGTCTTCTGGATAAGGCAGATAGTTATCCGAGACAGCTGTCCGGTGGACAGAAGCAAAGGGTTGCAATTGTAAGAGCACTGTGCGTCGAGCCGGAAATTCTGTTATTTGACGAGGTTACAGCAGCACTTGATCCGGAGATGGTTCGTGAAGTTTTGGATGTTATGCTTGATCTGGCAAAACAGGGGAGAACAATGATTATTGTCACCCATGAGATGCAATTTGCAAAGGCTGTTGCAGACAGAGTAATCTTTCTGGATGGTGGACATATTGTGGAGGAAGGGAAGCCTAAGGAGTTTTTTGAAAATCCAAAAACTGAAAGGGCAAAGAAATTCTTAGATGTGTTCAGCTTTGATGATTATTTAAAGGATGGTGAAGGGATTTAGATGAAGGAAGCTGCGATTAAGTCACTTCCTATTATGTTTAGTTACATATTTGTAAGTATGGCATACGGAACAATGGGAGAACGCCCAAAATCATTTTCCAGCTGTTGTGGGTATTTTGGTGTCGGTGCTTTGCTTGATTGTAGTTGGTGAAGACTAACTTTCTCCCTTAGGGCGGTGCTGTTTTTGTTATTTGGTGGAAAACGGAAAATGCCACAATCGATAGAAAAACTTGGTAAATTCCTGCCTGCATCAATAATGGCAGTTCTAATTGTATACTGTCTCAGAGATGTGGGGGATTCGTTTATGTGCAGAGGTTTGGAAAAAATTCTGGCTGTGGCGATAGTTGCTGTGGTTTACAAATTTCCTGTCCCTGAAAGATATGTAGGAAAAAATGCGAGAACTATGCTCTCTATTGTGATTGGGACAGCTGCATATATGGCATTTATTCATATGTAGAGAGATGAAGAATGCAGTTTGATTATTATTAAAATATATCTTGTAAAATATGCTTTGTAGTGATAGCATCATTTCAAAGCATATTTTTCATTTCAGATGCCTATGGCATGCAAATCTAGAACAACTTAATTAATTCAAACGAAAATTCATGCTTTAAATTACACTGTTACAACTGAATATGGAACTATAAATTTTACTATTTTTAGGAGGGGTATATTACGTCAGAAAAAGAAAAAATCAAACCGGATTCTGCAGAAAAAGTATATTGGAGAGAATACACTATGGTATGCCTGTGCGTGTGATGGGATATGATTATTACACATATAATAAGCAGTATCAGGATAGACGGGCTTATTATAAACAGAATAATATAAAACTTGTGGAGCATGAATTTATATCTGGAATTCGCAAAACAGATAGATTCTTGCCAGTTGTCACACTTGTGTTGTATTATGGAGAAGAGGATTGGGATGGACCGATGTGTTTACATGATATGTTGGATATTCCAGAGGAAATAAAAAAGTATATAAATGATTATAGGCTCAATATTATACAAATAAAGGATAACAATCTGCAGCTTCACAATGAAAAAAATAAGGATTTATTTAAGATAATGTCAATAATATATGACATTAAGAAAAGTAAGGAAGAACGTAGAGAAGAGCTTAGAAAATATGAAGAGAGTAGAAAAATATCAGAGAGTGTAGTTGATGTTGTGGTAGCAACTACGAATATACAAATCAAATATAATAAGGAAGGTGAGAGAAAAGTGTGCACATTATGGGATGAAGTAAGACAGGAAGGAAGACAAGAAGGAAAGGCATGGGCGCAATATGAAGCAATAGAGAATCTTATGGATTCGTTAAATTTGAGTGTCGAGGAGGCAATGGAAGCACTTAAGATACCTGAGAGTGACCGCGAACAAATAACCCAAAAATTAGCCCAAAAATTTGTATAAATATAATGGTATATGCTGTAGGATGGCATGGTATGGATTTTCGGCAGAAACAACAGAGGAGCAATGTATTATGATTAATTCAAAAAAAGAGGCCTGCAACATATTAGGCATAGCAGAAAACTCCACATTAGTAGAAATGAAGGCAGCATACAAGAATTTGGCAAAAAAATATCACCCAGATACAGGGAATAATGATGATGTGTCAAGATACTACCTTGTGACAGAAGCTTATGGATATCTCTGTGATGCCTGCAGAAATACCACCTCTGGAAAAGTGGTTGGAAAGGTTGTTGGAAATCCAAACAGTGAGTACAAGAACTGGTATTCTTCAAGGAAAAGTGAACGTGAAAATTATGAAAAGCAGTACAAGAAAATAAAGGAGCAGCGCGCCAGAGAATTCAAACAGCATGTGGAGGAATATAATTTAAAACAGAAGGAGCTTAAGAAACAGCAGGAAGAGTATGACAATGCAATGAAAGCAATTGATGCCATTATTATAGCGGAGGCAATCAAGACAATGATTGGCTCGAAATCATAAAGCTTTGACAGCAATATACTTATAAGCTTCATTGTAATAAAAAATCAAGACATAATGCTCCCCATCCGGCTTCTGGGCTTGGTATGGTGGAAACTGAAGGCAGTTTCCTGGTTCCTTGAATCAGGGCTGCTTTTATTTTTTCCCCGTACATATAGGGGTCATTATTTTTTACAATTCCCCATTCCATTAAAAGAGAACAACTGCCTGTCACAAAAGGGGTTGCCATTGAAGTTCCAGTCCTTGAAGTATATCCACCACCGGGAGCGCAGGAAGTTATATCAACTCCTGGGGCGACCAAATCTGGCTTAATCAGGTTAGTGCTCCAGGTGAAGCCCCTGCCAGAAAAGGCTGGAAGAGTGTCGCTGTAGGAATTGTAAGCTCCAACTGTTATGATTTTGTAAGCTGTGGATGGTATGGTGAGCGTGGTCAGTGGAGATGGGGTGAGAAACTTGGTGGAAGTGTTTCTGGTTGTACCACCAGGCAGCCACAATGCATACCGTCCATCTTTTATTCTAATTGGGGTAAGAATTATTTTCCATATGCCAGAGCCTACATAATTGTTCAGAGGAAGCATATCTATGTAAGTTTCTCCGAATATACTAAATGGAGACGGTGGTGAGGTTGTGACATACAATGAGGTGTTATCAACCTGGTAGCGCTGTTCACCAGAACTTAAGTCCAATGCCACAGAGGTACCAGATGGTGCTTCTATTGTGATTGCTACTTTGTCCCAATATTGCTTCCAAAGCTGCACGGTAAGGTTTGGGGTGAATTCTCCAACCGACAACTCTACAATTTCGTCCAATGTATTTAGCAGTCCATCTATATGTCCGTCACTGCTTCCTTCGTTACCGCTGCCAACTATTATACTGGTTTTATATACTCCGGAAACATCGTTAAGAAAACTCTCCAAAAGGGAGGTGCCACTGTGGGAGCCGTAGGTGTTTCCTAAGCTTAGGTTGATGCTTATGGGCATTCCAAGCTCGATGCTTTTTTTGATGCAAAAATCTACACCTTCCATTATCTGGGTTGTCTGAGGAAAATCCAGAGGAGAGCGTGGTGCAAGTTTTACAACGAGAAGAGTGGCTTCATATGCTACTCCCCTATATACACCTTGGGAGGCAGAACCATTTCCTGCAGCTATTCCAGCTACGTGGGTGCCGTGACCAGATGGGTCTAAGGAATAGATCATGTTTTGAATCATTGAGGAACCGGAGGAGAGCATGGCATTTATATCAGAAGAACTATACACGGCATCAGTTGTCTGATCCCATAAATATGCTATTCTTGTGCTTCCATCAGGGTTTATGAAATCCGGGTGGGTGAAATCTATTCCAGAATCCACGATTCCAACAAGAGTTCCTTGTCCTGAGAGATTATATCTATTAGAGAAGGTATTTATGCAGGAGGCTATCTTGCCATTATATACCTCATAGTAAAAGTTTTTTGGTTTTTCTATGTAGATAATTTCCGGATGCAAGGAAAGTTCAGTTATCGCTTCTTTTGATAGTGTGAGTATTGCATATCCTCCGAGGAGTATTTTGTAGTCTGAAGCTGAAAACTGCGAAAAAACAGTTTCAGAGTTGCCGACATATTTTATTATTACCTCCCATTTATTTTGTGCTTTAATATACCCTGATGAGAGAGCAGGGGAATTTGTGAGCTCTGATTGTGTGGCATTTAGGGAAGCCAGAAGGAGTGGTTCGATACTTTGGTTTGAAATCATGTTATTATTTCCTTTATGTGAGGCTGATTAATATGTGACTCAAACATCTCACAAGTAAAAATGCAAAGTTTAAATATGTTACTCTTAAGAAAAATTAAGAAAAAAATAAAGATTTATGAGTATTAAATCAGCTACAATATCAGTATTAAGTTTATGTCTGAATGGAGGTAATTATGAGTAAAAAGAGAAAGGTGATTATTGGGATTGTCGTTGTGATAATAATTGCTGCGGCGGCCATAGGGGGATTTTTGTGGTGGAGAAATAAAGGTACAGAGGCAGGAAGTGAAAGCCTTGGCATATATGCAGAGCGAGTAGGTGACTTGAAGTATATGGCAGGAAGTGTGAGCAGTTACTCTGGTGTTGTGGAATCACAGGAAACCCTTGAGATTAACAAGGATTCAGATAAAGAAATTGATGAGATTTATGTTGCTGTTGGCGATGAGGTTGCAGAGGGAGATGCGCTCTTTAAGTATGATGTGGAATCAGTGAAGCAGCAGAAACAATCAGCCGGTCTTGAGCTTGAAGGCTTAAAGAATGATTTGGAGGGGTATCAGGCTCAGGTGAATCAGCTTACAGCTGAAAAACAGACTGCGGCAGCAGACCAGCAGCTTGATTATACTTTACAGATTCAGCAGGCTCAGCTGCAGGTAAATCAGACATCTTACAATATAACAGCAAAGAACAATGAGATTGCAAAGTTTGATGAAATCATCAACAATGCCGTTGTTTACAGCAAGATGGATGGTATGGTAAAGAGCGTAAATGAGGATGGTGTTGGTCCAGATGGCAATACTGCAGCAGTTATTACCATCCTTGCTACAGGTGATTACAGAGTCAAGGGTACTATTGACGAACAGAGTCTTTATTCAAGTGGTCTGTCAGAGGGAATCAGTGTGATAGTACGTTCCAGAGCCGACGAATCAATTACATGGAATGGTACAATTACAACAATTGATACAGAAAACCCACAAATGAATAATAATGATAATTATTCTGACAGCAGTGAAAATTCTGCGTCAAAATATCCATTCTATATTCAGCTTGATTCTTCAGAGGGATTGATGTTAGGTCAGCACGTGTATGTGGAGCCTGATTATGGACAGGCTGGTGTAAAGACAGGTTTATGGCTGGATTCAAGCTATGTGGTTGAAGAGGATACTACATTTGTCTGGGCGCTTGATTCAAAGGGAAAATTGGAGAAGAGAACTGTTGAAATCGGAGAGAGAGATGATGATATGTTCTTGGTTCAGATTGCATCAGGTCTTAGCGATGATGATTACATTGTATGGCCTTCAGAGGAACTCTATGAGGGTATGAAGGTTACAAAATGGGAAGATGTTGACTGGGATGCTTATAACGAGAGTATGGGCGAAGGAATGGACGAAGGTGTATATGACGAATTTGGGACTGAGTACATGGAAGACGGCTTCTATGATGAACTTGGCACTGAGTACATGGAAGACGGCTCTTATGAGGAACTGGGAACTGAGTATATGGAAGATGGCAGTTATGATGAATCATCAGCAGGCGTGGAGGTGAAGTGATGATTATAGACCTTCGAAATATTTTTAAGGATTACAATCAGGATAACATGCCTGTTCCTGTTTTGAAGGACGTATGCCTTCAGATTGAGGAAGGGGAGTATGTTGCCATTATGGGACCTTCTGGTTCGGGAAAGACAACACTTATGAATATAGTAGGACTTTTGGATACTCCTACTCAGGGTGAGTATTATCTGGATGAAAAGGCGGTTGTTAATTTAAAGGAAAAGGAGTTATCCAAGCTCAGATTAAATACAATTGGATTTGTTTTTCAGAATTTCCAGCTGATGCCAAGAGAGAATGCACTTGACAATGTAAGTCTTCCTCTTATATATGCAGGTGTGAGAAAAAAGGAACGCCATGCGAAGGCTATGGTTGCCTTGGAGAAGGTGGGATTGGCTGACAGAGCTACATTTAAGCCTACTCAGTTATCTGGTGGACAGAAACAGAGAGTAGCTATTGCAAGAGCTATGGTCAACAGTCCGAAGCTTCTTTTGGCAGATGAACCTACAGGTGCTTTGGATTCAAAATCAGGAAAACAGATAATGGAACTGTTCAGGCAGCTCAATAACGAAGGAGTGACTGTTGTTATGATTACTCATGACAGACAGGTTGCAGAACAGGCTGACAGGATTGTTCACATTATTGATGGAGTAATATCTGAGGATAAGCAGGAGGTGGAGCGTTAATGAAAAAAACATTGAAGGCACTCCTTGTAATTGTTCTTGTGGTTGCTATTGTAATAGGTGCGGTGGCGGGAGTTACCTATTATAGAAAAGGAAATAAGACTGTGGATGTGTACAGCGTTTCCATGCTTAACCTGGGATACTATGAGAATACTACTACAAGTGAGGGTGTTGTAAAAAACAATGCGTCACAAAGCATATATGTTACAGAAGGTCAGAAGGTAATAGATGTGTATGTCACAGAAGGACAGGAGGTATCGGAGGGGGATCCTCTTATGGCATATGATGTAACGAGTCTTGAGCTTTCTGTTGCCATGAAGAAGCTCCAGATTGAGAGCTTTCAGAATGAGTATGATACAGGGATGGCAAAGCTTAATGTGTTGAAGAATACAACACCTATTCCTGATACTTTGGCCTCTCCTTCTGAGGTACCAACTGAGAGTACAGAAGGAGACGGTAGTACAACAGCAGGAAACAGTACAATGGCAGGCAGCTCAGAATCAGCAAATATAACTATAATAGAGCAGAAGCTTAGCGGAGATGGAACAGCAGATAACCCTTATGTTTTTCAATGTGCCTTGGACAGCAAGGTGTCAGGAGCTGTGCTTAATGCTTTAAAAGCATCTTCTTTGGTTGCAAAATTTGATGCAGTTGATTCTGACAAAAATGTGATTATGTCAGTCACAATGAATGGTGCATATATGAGTAAGACTTATAGTGATGACGATATGATTTACATTTTTTCCGGAAATGAAGCTTCCGGAACTGGCAATGGAGATGGTACAAACGGAATAATTGATTCGGATGACAATGCGTTGACAGCTGATACCACTGATGACAATTTGAATCCAGCAGGAGATAATAATGATACTCAAAATCAAAGCGGATATACAGCCAAGGAGCTTGCACAGGAAATTGCAACCCAGGAGAGAAGTCTAAGGGCAATTGACATAAAAAAGCGTACAGCGGAGAATGAATTAACTGTTCTTGAGGAACAGCTTGAGGATGGAATTGTACGCTCCAAGGTAAATGGAGTTGTAAAAACAGTACATGAGATAGACGATATCCCAAATGACGGCAGTGCATTTATGGTAGTGTCTGGCTCAGAAGGTCTCTATATTGAGGGCAGTGTCAGTGAACTTATGTTAGATACAATTAAAATAGGACAGAAAGTTACCGCATACGATTGGGAAAGTGGTGGATATTATGAGGGTGAAATTTCTGAGATAGACACTATCCCGTCAAGTGGAAATGTGTACTATGGAGAGGGAAATCCTAATGTATCAAACTATGGTTACACAGCCTATATAGAGGATCCTTCAGGTCTTATGGCTGGACAGTATTTGGAACTTACGATAGACAGCTCAGATGCTTCGGGTGCCGACAAGATGTACATTCCACAGTGTTATGTGCGCGATGAAAATGGTAAGTCATATGTGTATAAGGACAATAACGGAAAGCTTGAAAAGCAGGATGTAGTAACTGGAAGTATTCTGTGGGGAAGTTATATTGAGATAAAGTCAGGCCTGACACTTGACGATTATGTGGCATTTCCATATGGCAAAAATGTTAAAGAGGGTACAGCAACAGTTGTATCAGAAGATATGCAATGATAGGATGGAGGGAATGATATGTTAGAAAATATAAGACTATCCTTTAGAGGTGTATGGTCACATAAAATGCGTTCCTTCCTGACTATGTTGGGAATAATTATTGGAATTGCAGCAATAATTGCTATAGTCTCTACAATTCAAGGAACTAATAAGCAGATAGAGAAGAATCTCATTGGCTCTGGAAGTAATACTGTTAAGGTGGAATTGCAGAAGGATGGGTACAGTCTTGATTTGTCCTATGAGGCTGTACCGGCAGGAGTTGGGCAAATCAGCGATTCGGCCATGGATCAAATTGCAGGATTAGAGAATGTAGAATCTGCTTCCAAATACCATAGCAGAAATGTTTATGATGGGGTGTATTATTTGAATACTTCATTGTCTGGGGGATATGTGTACGGAATTGATGATTCATACCTTAAAACCAATAATATGATAGTGGAGAGAGGTAGAGGAATTACAGAGGCAGATATGTCTTCAGGAAGAAAGGTAGCACTTTTGGATGAAAAAGCAGAGAAAACCTTGTTTCAGGGAGAAAATTGTATTGGAAAGACAATTGAGATAAAGAAGGAGCCATACACAATTGTTGGTGTAGTTGGAGAGAAGGAAAAATATGATCTGGTTATAAATTCCATGGAAGACTACTATATGTATGCAAATGGAGATTCCAGTGGAAACGTGTATGTTCCGGATTCAACATGGCCAATCATCTATCAGTTTGACGAGCCTGAGAATTTGTTGGTGAGAGCTTCGGATACAAGTGCCATGACAGAGGTTGGAAAAGGTGCAGCGGATATATTGAATGGATATATTATGTCCGACTCAGATACTGTAAAGTATGCAGCACAGGATTTGCTGGAGCAGGCCAAGGAATTGCAGCAATTGTCAGCATCTACTAATATGATGCTTATCTGGATTGCAGGAATCTCTCTTTTGGTTGGCGGTATAGGTGTAATGAATATTATGCTTGTGTCTGTAACTGAGAGAACCTCAGAGATTGGATTAAAGAAAGCTATCGGTGCCGGAAAAGGTGCTATACTTGGACAGTTCCTTACAGAGGCAGTTGTTTTGACAAGTCTTGGAGGTTTGCTTGGTGTGATAGTTGGTGTGATATTGTCCAAGGTTATTTCCGCGTTGAATGGTTCACCAACATCAATAAGCCCGGCTTCCGCAGTACTTGCGGTTATATTCTCCATGGCAATTGGAATAATATTTGGATTGTTGCCATCCTATAAAGCGGCAAATCTCAACCCAATAGATGCCCTCAGACACGAGTAATTTAGTGCAATATGCTGAAATTGTGAAAAAATTATCAAAAAATTGTTTTTTGGTGGGTACAAGGGTAGAAAAGTGTTAAAAACTTTAGTAAAATGTTCCTAGTTCGACATGAAGCTAGGAACATTTTGTTTATGGCTTGAATTATAAATAGCTTCGTAGACTACATTTGAAACTATATAATCAGAAGTAGATTTGAATTAAGGAGAGAATATGTACGCTGACGAGAACGTAATCAAGATTAAACACGAGGTTCTATATGAAGTGGCAAAGGCTGCTTTCGAAGGTAATTTAGATGAGATTAGGGATAATATTCCATTCAAAATTATTCCTGGTCCAACACCACAGTTCAGATGCTGTATTTACAAGGAACGTGAGATTATCCGCCAACGTGTAAGACTTGCAGAGGGAAAACCAGCAGGAATGGTTGATGATGGAAATGTAATCCAGGTTATCAGCTCTGCTTGTGAGGACTGTCCAATTTCAAGTTACACAGTTACAGAGAACTGTCAGAACTGTATTGGAAAGGCATGTATCAATGCATGTAAATTTGGTGCTATTGAGGCTGGACGTCATCGTTCACACATCGATGCAACAAAGTGTAAGGAGTGTGGTAAGTGTGCTCAAGCATGTCCATACAATGCTATTGCCCACCTTAAGAGACCATGTAAGTTCTCATGTCCTGTAAATGCAATTACATATAATGAATATGGAATATCAGTAATAGATGACAGCAAGTGTATCCGCTGTGGAAAATGTATCCACAGTTGTCCATTCGGAGCTATTGGTTCAAAGACATATATTGTTAATGTAATAGAGGCACTTCTCGATGAAGGCAAGAAGGTATATGCGATGGCAGCACCTGCTACAGAGGGTCAGTTTGGTCCAAACATTACTATGAACAGCTGGAAGAAGGCTATGAGATCACTAGGTTTTAATGATTTCGTAGAGGTTGCTCTTGGAGCTGATATGACAGCAGCATATGAGGCAGATGAGTGGCTTGAGGCATATGAGGCAGGAGAGAAGAAAGTAACCTCATGTTGTCCAGGCTTCGTGAATATGGTTAGAAAACATTATCCAGAACTTGCGGATAGAATTTCTACAACAATTTCACCTATGGCATCTGTATCAAGAATGATTAAGGCAAAAGAGCCTGATGCAGTTACCGTATTTATTGGACCATGTATTGCCAAGAAATCAGAAGTTGAGGATCAGAAAATCGAGGGAAATGTAGATTATGTTCTCACATACAGTGAGATTCGTGCAATCATGCGTGCAAAGGGTGTTGAGCTTGAGCCAGATGACACATCATATCAGGAAGGTTCTGTGTACGGAAAACGTTTTGCAAACTCAGGTGGAGTTACAGCGGCAGTACTTCAGAGTATCAAAGAGAAGAATATTGATGTTGATTGTAAAGTTTGCAAGGCAAATGGAGCAGCTGAGTGTAAGAAGGCACTTCTTCTTCTCAAGGCAGGAAAGCTTCCAGAGGACTTCATCGAAGGTATGGCATGTGAAGGTGGATGTGTAAACGGACCAAGTTCATTTAATGATATGGTTTCTACAAAGAAATTCAGAGATGAGCTTCTTGACAAAGCTGATGATCGTGAAATCAGAGCAAACATCAAAAACTATCATATGGAAACTTTCAGTATGCACAGAGAGTAAAAAATGTATTGTTTCAATGTCTAGCCACATTTGTATGTGGCTGGACATTTTAGACTGAAGACAAATTAGAAATATACAGTCATGTATATTAACGAATAAACATGATTTGAGGGCTGCCCACTTGGGATTATAAGAACAAAATTAGAGATATATATTTCCTCGAAAAAAATTACAAGTTTGTTCCGCGTATCTATTACGGATAGTTGGCTGAGAAATGTGTATTTATTTTACACATTGAGCCGCGGAACTGTTGTAATTTTGTTTCTCGGGAATATATGTCTCTAATTTTTATGTACTGTTTCAAAGGGCAGCCAATAAAGAAACCGAACAGCCCTTGTCAATCTTACAAAACTGGTACAACTGGTCATACCAGATACGTTTTTGAAAAAGTGCAAGAAGGAAAAAGCATACAACACTTGATTTTGTTGACATTGTGGAATTGCTGTGCTATTATTTTGATATAAGTTGTGTCAAGAATATTGTGTTGGTCTGACCACAGAAGATAAAGCATATAAACAAAGACTTTCCGATAATTTGACACAGGATTTTGCAAAAACCAACCAGTATTTTATAAGGCGGTGTAAGTATGAAAGACTTTAAGGTGATTGAGGTAAAACGTAGTGTCTTTGAGGACAATGATGCAGATGCAGCAAAGCTTCGCGCAGAGCTTAAGGAAGAAGGGACATTTCTTCTTAATCTCATGTCTTCGCCGGGAGCTGGAAAGACAACTACTCTTAAGCGCACAATCTCAATGCTGAAGGATGAGATGTCAATTGGAATAATGGAAGCGGACATCGATTCAGACGTGGATGCACAGGCTATTATTGAGACAGGAGCGCGGGCAATTCAGATACATACAGGTGGTATGTGTCATCTCGATGCAGATATGACAAGACAGGGTATTAAGGAATTCGGAACAAGCGATTTGGATTTTGTTGTTCTTGAGAATGTTGGTAATCTTGTATGTCCAGCAGAATTTGATACAGGAAGTACAAAAAATGCTATGATTCTTTCGGTTCCAGAGGGAGATGACAAGCCTCTGAAATATCCACTTATGTTTTCTATCTGTGATGTAGTTTTAATAAACAAGTGTGATACATTGTGCGTATTCGATGATTTCTCGAAGGAAGCTGTTGAGGAGAGAATCAAGAAATTAAATCCAAATGCCAAGGTTATCTTTGTATCAGCCAAGACCGGCGAAGGGTTTGATGAGTGGATAAGCTGGATTCGAGAGGAAGTTAAAGCTTATAAAGAGTCATAGTAGAAAAACTGATATGCATTACAGAGATACTATATTAAAAAGTATTATAT
>CAMFPD010000041.1 GCA_945971355.1 uncultured Lachnobacterium sp. | reverse complement strand
CCAGCTGTTTTTCATATGCAACAGTCTGATATGTACAGCCTCCACATTCTCCAAAATACGGACACGCCTCCTCTGTCTCAAGGGGTGATTTTTCTAATACTTCAAGAAGTCGTCCCTCAGCCTTACCATGCTTTACTTTATTTACTCCAAAGGATACCTTTTGTCCCGGAATAGAGTTTTTAACTATTACCTGCTCTCCATCCTCTGTCACAACAATTCCTTTATTTGGAAAGTCTACTCTCTCTACTCGTCCCTCGCCTCTAAATCCTTTTTTCATTTATAATCTCTCCGTTCTGTTCTAAAAATATATTCCTGTACTAAGAAGTGGTTTCTATTTCTGACCAAATAAGATTTTGGTTCATGCAGTGTATCCCGTTCATATTCATAACACAGCGAAAAAAAGAGGTTACAATCAGTAACCCCTTTTAATAATTGTTCTGTTTACTTAGTCTTTAAATTACTCTTCCTCTGTCTTCTTTACTGGCTCTGTCTTCTTTGCAGGCTCTTCCTCGATTTCAATATCATCCTCATCCTCGAAAAAGTCATCATCAAAGTCATCTTCAAAATCATCCTCAAAATCATCGAGATAATCTGGTGTAAAGAATCGATATATTCCATATGCAGCAGCGGCAATTGCAACTATTACACCAATCACTGCAAAAATAATAACTGCCTTAGATGGTTTCTTCTGTTCTTCTTTTTTGAGAAGCTCATTTAACTTAGCAACACCAAGAACATCATTAATTTTTGAATCTTTTAAAAGTTCTTCAACCTTATTCATATCAAATACCACTCCTTTACATTATTAATTAACATGATTATAACATATTTTCCCCCTTTTTCCTATAAAAAAATACAAGATTCATATTTTTTATATTTTTTTAAGTTTGGCAAAAGAAGCAAACATTTTTTTTGTTCCAACCTTATCAAAATCAACTGTCACTTCAAAATCTCTTCCACCTTCCACAATGGCCATAACCTCTCCGTCACCAAATTTTATGTGGCGCACTCTATCCCCCACGACATAGCTTAAGCTTGTGCCTGAAGTTGCCTCACTGGAAAAGGATTTCTGATTGGAAACCGGTGTGTATACAGGTGGTTTGGTTTTCTTTGTGTTAAATGAAGTTGCATACTCTGTTCCATATGTAGGAGTTGTCTTGAAAGCGGCCTTTGCTTTCTGGTATGTACTAGCCTTAGTTAGGTCATCATCCCTTCCCTTCGGCTCATATATTTCTCCCTTTAGAAGCTCATTTGGAATCTCCTTAACAAAGCGTGATACCTTGCCATACTGTGTCTGCCCTCTAATCATCCTCATTCTGGCTGATGTTATGGTAAGATGCTCCTTCGCTCTTGTAATTCCTACATAAGCAAGTCTTCTCTCTTCCTCTATCTCTGAATTGGCATCGTCACTTGTTATTGACATATAGCTTGGGAAAAGTCCATCCTCCATTCCAGCCAGATACACATTAGGAAACTCAAGTCCCTTGGCACTGTGCAAAGTCATAAGGACAACATAATCACTGTTTTCATCGAGATTATCTATATCCGCAACAAGAGAGACCTCCTCTAAAAATCCATTCAAGGATGGCTCGTCTGTACTCTCCTCATAGGCTACTGCCTTACTTATCAATTCGTCGATATTCTCAATTCTTGCCTGTGCCTCATCTGTTCCCTCAGCCTCTAGTTCTGACACATATCCGGTTTCTTCTATTATCTCTTCAAGAAGCTCTGATACAGACACAATAGCTGCCTTTGCTTTCATGGATTCTATGAATTCAACAAACGGTCTGATTTTTGCCTCTGCTTTTCCCATTCCCGGTACATCAGCTGCCATACTGAGTGCTGAATAGAAAGACATTCCTCTATCCTGCGCATACATCTGCACCTTGGATATGCTGGCAGCACCTATTCCTCTTTTTGGAACATTGATTATACGTCTGACAGCCAGATCATCACGGGCATTATCAATTGTTTTAAGGTAAGACAGCAAATCCTTTACTTCTTTTCTCGAATAGAAATTTACGCCACCTACAATCTTGTATGGAATATTCATGTTAATAAATTTTTCCTCGAAAAGACGTGACTGTGCATTTGTTCTATAGAGTACTGCACAATCCTTATACGTGTATTCACCTCTCCTTATTTTTCCAGCAATATCCCTTGCCACATAATCAGCTTCCTCGTATCCACTGTCAAGCTGTTCAAAATCTATCTTGTCACCTGTCCCATTTGCAGTCCAAAGGCTCTTCACCTTTCTGCTCACATTGTTTGCTATAACAGCGTTGGCTGCATCGAGGATATTCTGTGTTGATCTATAGTTTTGCTCCAGCTTTATGACCTTTGCATCCTCGAAATGCTTTTCAAAATTCAATATATTGTAAATATTTGCACCTCTGAACTTGTATATGGACTGGTCATCATCACCTACCACGCAGAGATTTTTGTACTTCATTGCAAGAAGTCTGATTAACTCAAACTGAACAGTATTAGTATCCTGATACTCATCCACCATTATGTATCTAAAACGCTCCTGATATGCATTTAATACTTCCTTGTCCAGTTTAAACAGTTCTACTGTCTTAAATAACAAATCATCAAAATCCAGCGCATTATTTTGCTTCAGCGCATTCTGATATTCCTTGTACACTTGAGCCTGTTTTCTCTTGGTGTAATCTCCTGCCGCTCTATTCTCAAACTCAATTGGCCCAATCATCTCATCCTTTGCCGATGAAATAACGCTCAAAAACATTTTCTCTTTATAGATTTTTGTATCAATTTCCAGCCGCTTACATATATCCTTCATAAGAGTTTTCTGGTCATCTGCATCATAGATTGTGAAATTTGTATCATATCCAAGTCTGTCTATATACCTTCTCAAAATTCTGACACAGGTTGAATGGAAAGTTGATACCCATATACTTTCTGAGCCATAGCCCACCATATCATCAATTCTCTCACGCATCTCTCCAGCCGCCTTATTGGTGAAAGTTATTGCCATAATATTGTATGGGTTTACACCACACTCATCTATAAGATATGCAGTACGGTGTGTAAGAACCCTAGTCTTACCACTTCCTGCACCTGCAAGTATAAGAAGTGGTCCCTCTGTATGAAGCACCGCCTCTCTCTGCTCATTGTTTAACATATCTAAATTCATTAATACCTCCTGATATATCAAAAAAATGTTGTCATCTAGTTTTTATTACTATATAATAAGGCAGAGGTGATAAAATGGAACAGAACGTACATGACTTTTTAGAAGAACTACTCAAAACCCTTAAATCAATAGGCTACGTCAAGTCTGTTGATATTCCATCGATAGATTTATACATGGATCAGATTACAACTTTCATGGATGAACAGCTTGCCGCATGCAAGCGCCATGACTCAGATAAAATCCTGACAAAAACCATGATAAACAATTATGCCAAGAATAATCTTCTTCCACCTCCGGAAAAGAAGAAATATTCCAAGGAGCATGTTCTCACTTTAATTTTTATTTACTATTTCAAGAACATACTTAGTATAAGCGATATTCAGTCAATCTTAAATCCCCTAACTGAAAAATATTTTGGAAATAAAGACGGATTTAATATGCTTGATGTATACAACGAGGTTTTCACATTAGAAAAGGATGAATCTGAAAAAATCCTCAAGGATTTAGGCAAGAAATATACTATTGCAAATAACACCTTCAAGGATTTCGATGAGGAAGATCAGGATTTTCTCCACGCCTTCAGTTTTATCTGTATGTTAAGCTACGATGTGTATGTGAAAAAAATGATAATCGAGCACACAATTGACAAGCTTACAGCTAAAAAGAATGAAAATGAAAGTGAAAACAGTAACTCTTAAACGCAACAATTTCCTATACAGTAAAATATAGCGCAAGCTAATGCTTGCGCCATTTTATTTTTCTTCACCATTCATTCTGGCAAATACCATATCATATCCATCATTTCCATAGTTCAACGAACGGTTTACCCTGCTTATTGTAGCAGTGCTTGCACCAGTTTTCTCTGCTATGTCAAGATAGGTTTTCTGTTCCCTGAGCATCTTTGCCACCTCAAATCGCTGTGACAATGATAGCAATTCATTTACTGTACAAACATCCTCAAAAAAAGTATAACACTCTTCTCTGTTCTCAAGACAAAGTATAGCATCAAATAAATGGTCAACCGCCTCTGTTCTTAGATTTTTGCTCATCTATACGTACCTCTTTCCATTGAGTATTAGCTTTAATTATTTTAGCATATTAAAGTCGTGAAGTAAACAGATTTCTTGCATTACAGACTTGTTATGCTATAATCTACAATATGAGTGTTAGTGAGTCAACGTGCTTTAATGATTGATAAGCGGTGAATATCAATCACGGATGAAATTCGCCATATAAATGAACAAGCTTAGGAGATATAAATGAGAAAAACTGGTTACTTTTTTTTGGCATTTGTTCCCTTACTTCTAGTTGAAGTAATACAAATTTTTGCCATATTTTTTGTCTTTGGAGTATCATTCGTCACCGATTTTTTTTACAATATAAATTACGGTGGAATAATAAACTCAATAAATGATGTATACGGAATGTTTAGCGATTACAATTTTGCAAACTTTATTATGATTATTTATTCAATCATAGTCATATGCAGCTTTGGTCTCTGGTATTACATCAAACTTGGCGGTGAATTTAGATTTGACTTTAAAAATAATTTCAATTTTTATAAGCTATCAGGCATAATCCTTCTTGTTCCTGGTGCTCAATTCCTAAGCGCATATATAACAAACATCACAGGAGTTATTGTTCCAGAATGGTTTGAACAATACGAGGAGTTGTTAGATGCTGCCGGTTTTGAGTATGGTGTTACTGTTGTTCTATTTCTGTATTCTGTAATTTTCGCCCCTATATGTGAGGAGATAATATTCAGAGGTGTAACTATGAACCTTGCAAAGGTTGCTGTACCATTCTGGTTGGCAAACATATTGCAGGCCTTTTTATTCGGCGTATATCATATGAATTGGATTCAGGGAATATACGCCTTTGTTCTGGGATTAATTCTTGGATATATCTGTGAACATTGTGGCAAAATACATTACTCAATACTTTTCCATATGCTATTTAATTTCTGGGGAACCGTATTATCCGGTCTCATGCCTGATGAGATATCTACAATAGCGGCTGTTTTTACTTTCATTTTTATGTTTGCAGCGCTTATACTTGGATTTATTTTGTTGCATATCGGAAACCAAAAGACTATTTAGTTTTGAGGGCTGGTTTCTTTTCCATATAAGGCTCCTTCTCCTTTTGTTTCTTTAGAATCCTATGAACTCTTTATACTTATGTCCTCTGACTCAAACTGAATAACTATATCCTCAGGTCTGTGTATCTTGTAGAAACTACTCATTATTCGTCTCATAACAAGATTTACATTGCTTGCATTTGTATCAACCAGTGTGACAAGAAGCTGTGCATTTGAAAACCTTGTACATACATCAACACCTCTGAGTGCGTTTGTCACAGTGAATTCCAAGTCATCAATAATTCTTGTCCTGTCACTAATGTCTGTTTCAATGGATTTATTGTAATCTATTGTAATTAGTACAAGCTGAACACTCTGATGATTTCTCGATGCATACTTCTCGATAAACTCATGTACACTGAAAAATCTCTGATATTCCACCTTGTATGCACCTGAGTAATCTGTGTGATTTCTTAATGAGGTTACAAGGCGATTAAGGTTGAGAAGATTCTCATCATTCTCAAAAGCTCTATCCACTCGCTTGTGGAAACTGTAACCATGCTTACCGTTTTGTTTTACATAATACAAAGCTCTATCCGCACACTGGTACAATTCCTCATAATCACGACCATCCTTTACCGACAAAGCAACACCAATCGACAATGATGTATGTGAGAGAATATCTACTTCCTCTGACTTACAATTATATGTATAAATAATAGCATCTAACATCTTCTTAGCTTCATCAGCAGATGTTATATCTCTTACAAAAAGCATAAACTTGTCCCCACCCAAACGGCAAAGGAACTCATCCTGTGCATGAGCACTCAAAACATCTGCCACAAGCTTCAATGCATAATCACCTTTCAGATGACCGTAATCCTCATTGATAGACCTAAAATCATCAAGGTCAATTATCATGAGACATCCGTCTCCCATTTTGAGATATTCAGAAATTTTTCTCTCTCCGGTACTCTTGTCCCAAACTTGAGTCAAATAATCGTTGGAAATCTCATATCTTGCATTTTTCATTTCCTCACCAAACAGTCTGGAAATAAGAATATTTCCGTCCATAAGGATACCATGCTCTTCCGTTATCTCCTGAGCACCATCAATAACCTTGAATCTGCCTTCATCCATCATTCGAAGTACAACAGAAGTTATATAAGGATCAAACTGCTTACCAGCGTTTTTACTAATCTCCTCACGCACCACATCCATTTCCAGATGCTTTCTATATCGGCGATTACTTGTCATTGCGTCAAAAGCATCGGCAATTCCAATAACTCTGGCTATAAGTGGTATCTCATCCCCCTTAAGTCCCCTTGGGTATCCCTTTCCATCATATCTCTCATGATGACAAAATGCTCCAACACTTGCATTATCAAGTGTTTTAATGTCTTTCAATATATCTCCGCCGATAACAGAATGAGTCTTCATAATTTCATACTCCTCATCTGTCAGCTTGGAAGGCTTATTCAAAATTTCATGAGAAACACCGATTTTTCCAATATCATGCAAAAGTCCTACATAATATACATTGGCACACTCTTCCTCAGTCCATCCAAGTTCCTTGGCGATTTGCTTTGCATACTGCGCAACTCTTGTGGAATGTCCCAAAGTATACTGTTCCTTTGAGTCAATAAAATTTGCTATTGCAGTAATTGCCTGAAGAGTAATAGACTGCATCTGACGGCTTTTCTCTTCAAGCTTCTCCTCCAGAACAGATTTTTTATTCTTTAACTTTTCAATCAGCTCGTATTCTTTTGTCATATCGTTAACAAAGACTACGATACAGGTTGGCTCCCCAAATTCATCCAAAACGGCATTTGTTGAAAGCTCACACACTGCATGATTTGCTTTTGCAATCAATCTGCATGAATCATGATTCAAACCACTGCTTACATTCTGAATATATGTAGAAGCATCGCTTTTTGACATTTCAAATAAATCATAGAATTTAACATTTGCTTCATTAGTCTTTATATCGAAAAATTTATCTGCGCTTTCATTTGCCATTACAATATCCATATTCTCATTTAAAATAAGAACAGGTGTACCAACATTTTCAAAAATATACTTCGACACATTATTCTTGGTTATAGAAAATGCATTCATCGACAATCCCATAAAATAAAGCATTCCCATTGCTGCAAATACACCAAAGCAGCTTGCTGGGAAGGATGTCACATTAAAGCTTGGCAAAATTCCATCTAAAAACGAGGAAAGAATCAAGATGATACCCATTACAGACAGGATATCCATTATTTTCTTATCTCGCTTGTATTTCACTATTTTGGTTCCCTTTTTTATATGGAAATAGCCAACAGCGATATTGGTTATGATAAATGCCAGTGCTATCAATCTGTATACATCAAACCTTGAATAGAATGCTGTTCCATAATCTGTTTTAACAAACTCAACCGCCTCTGGTCTTGCCATAAGGCAGATACAAACTACAGCCCACACAGAATCCACAACCGTAAACATCCTCGTAAACCTGGAATTTGTTCCACAGAAAAATGCAAGAAAACGAACGATTGTAACACAGAAAAGATAAACTCCTATTAATCCAATTGTTCTACCAAGATATGCATGATGGTAGGATTCAGACAGGTTCATAATTCCATATCCCGAACACCACAAATAAGAAAAAACTGTAAGGCCAAACATGATACGCTTTTCACTAACCTGCATATTAACCTTTAATAACATGAATATTCCCATGAGCAAGCAAAAAATCGCCATGAGTAATATCCCAAAACCTATAAACATCGCTGCTGACATTACAACTATTACTCCCTTAAGACTCTAAAACTTAAATAAGTGAAAATCCGGCAAAACTAACAACCATCATAATCACTCCAGCAAGTAATACTCCGAGCATCACTGCTGCTATTGTGGATTTAAAATCCATATCCAGAATACTTGCTGCCAGTGTTCCAGTCCATGCACCTGTTCCGGGAACTGGTATTCCTACAAACAGTAAAAGTGCAACAAACAAACCTTTTCCAGCTTTCTCCTGAAGCTTCTTTCCACCCTTATGCCCCTTTTCAAGACACCATGTAAAAAATTTTCCAATAACTGGCTTATCTGCTCCCCACTCCAATACCTTTCTTGCAAAAAGATAAATAATTGGTACTGGCAACATATTTCCAATAATACATATAATATATGATTGAACAATCGGAAGTCCAAACCCCTGTGAAAAAGGTATTGCCCCTCTAAGCTCAATCAATGGTACCATTGAAATCAAGAAAATTATTAAATACTTTTTAAACATAAAATTCTCCCTAAAACTGATATTAATGTTTCCATTTGCTGGTCTGTTCCTATCGAAATACGAAGATAATCAGATATTCTTTCAGGCTTACTAAAATGTCTAACAAATACCTTTTCATTCTTCAATTCTTCAAATAGCTTCTGACCTGACATCTCTGGATGTCTGGCAAAAATAAAGTTACTTTTGGAATCGCCAAACTCAAAGCCGAGCTTGCTTAGTTCATTCTTTGTCCACTCTCTTGTCTTTATAACCTTACGGGTTGTCTCCTCAAAATACTCTCTGTTCTTCACTGCAGCCGCAGCCACCTCTATTGTAAGTCTGTCCATAGTATATGAGTTGAATGAGTATTTTACATCGTTCAGATACTTAATCAAAACCGGATTTGCCATTGCATATCCTACTCTTGAACCAGCCAGTGAACGTGATTTTGAAAATGTCTGCACAACAATCAGATTATCATATTTATCTATGAGTGGAAGTGCACTTTCTCCTCCAAAATCAATATATGCTTCATCTACCACAACAATCACATCAGGATTATTCTTAATAATGTCCTCCACCACTTCAAGACTCAGCAGTTCTCCTGTAGGCGCATTTGGGTTTGGGAAAATCACGCCTCCATTTTCACCATAATATTTTCTTGCATCAATCCTAAAATTCTCATCAAGGGGAACTGTCTCATAAGGAATTCTAAGCATATCAGCCCAAACATCATAAAACGAATATGTGATGTCGGGAAAGATGATTGGCTTATCAGAATTGAAAAAGGTCATAAAAATCATGGCAAGTACATCATCAGAACCAACTCCTGTAAACACCTGATTTTCATTTAAACCATAAAATTCTGCTATAGCCTTAACCAGATCTGAAACTGTAGGATCAGGATATAATCTGAGTGAATCCACATTAAATTCCTTTAAGATTTTCTCTACCTCTGGTGCTGGTGGGTATGGATTTTCATTTGTATTAAGCTTAATTACATCTAAAATCTTTGGCTGTTCACCGGGTACATATGGAACAACCTTCCTGATATTCTTTTCCCAATTACTCATCTATAACTACTCCTATATGAACTAAACGATCCAAATCCACATTAAACTTTACATTATTTATCTGCCTTTGTAAAGCAATATAATTATTCACATTTTTTACCAGCAATATAGTATTTTTTTATGCTATTTTCTGCTAGCAAAAATATAATATTTTGTGCTATTTTCTGCTAGTAAAAAAATACGACTTTATGTTATTATTATCTAGCACAAAAATACTATTTATGAGGTAATTATGATGGCAAAATCAAACGCAAAGGATATGACAATAGGAAGTCCTATGAGATTAATTCTGGAATTCGCACTTCCTCTTTTATTAGGTATGCTTTTTCAACAGGTTTATAGCCTTATGGACACAATTATTGTAGGAAAAGCCCTTGGAGTAAATGCACTTGCTGCCGTTGGTGCCACTGGAAGTATCACATTTTTGATAATTGGGTTCTGCCTTGGTGTCTGCAGTGGTTTTGGATTGCCTATCGCCCAACGCTTCGGTGCAAAGGATTACAAAGCCCTGAAAAAGTATGTTGGTAATTCATATGTTCTATCTATTATAATATCCATTATTATGACAGTTCTTACTGTTTTATTATGTCATAATATTTTAGAGTGGATGCAGACTCCTGATGATATTATGGAACTCACCTACTCATATTTGATTGTAATTTTTGCAGGTATACCTGCCACAATCCTTTATAATCTTTTGTCAAGTTTTCTTCGCTCTATCGGAGATTCTGTGACACCAGTTGTCTTTTTAATTTTTTCTGCAGTATTAAATATAGGCTTGGATTTACTTTTTATTCTTACCTTCCACATGGGTGTTTTCGGTGCTGGTCTTGCCACTATAATTGCACAGGCAGTTTCAGGAATTTTATGCCTGATATTTATATTAAAAAAAGTCGAGCTTCTTCATACAACCCTCGATGATTGGAGACTTGATTCCAATTGCGTCAGCAATCTTATCAGGATGGGACTTCCAATGGGATTCCAGTATTCCATCACTGCAATCGGAAGTGTTATTCTTCAAGCCGCAGTTAACACTCTGGGTTCCCTTGCTGTTGCTTCAATGACAGCAGCCAGCAAAATATCCATGTTCGTGGTATGTCCTTTCGATGCTTTAGGTTCCACCATGGCCACCTACGGCGGCCAGAATGTTGGAGCCGGAAAGCTGGATCGTCTGGGAAAAGGTGTATGGAATGCAACTGTATTAGGAGCAATTTACTCAATTATTATTTTCCTGGTTTTGTACTTCTTTGGTAATAATCTGTCTTTACTGTTCGTGGACAAAACCGAGGTGGTAGTTCTGGCACAGTCCCGCCAGTTCCTGCTTATAAACGCAATTTTCTACATACCATTGGCACTTGTAAATATATTTAGATTTATGATTCAGGGGATGGGATTTTCAGGCTTTGCGGTACTTGCAGGTGTAGCTGAAATGATTGCAAGAGCTTTGATTGGTCTTGTGTTTGTCCCTATATTTGGATTTGTAGCTGCCTGCTTTGCCAGCCCTCTGGCATGGATATTTGCAGATGCCTTCCTAATACCGGCATTCTTCTATTGCAGGAAAAAGCTTATGAAAATGCACCAATAAGTGTGGATTTGGGGGCTGCCCCTTTTCATCCCCCTAATTCGATATTATGTTTCACATACTTTTCAAACTCTAATATGTAAATTGCCCCTAACAAAGCAATCCACATTAGCTGAATCCCGATTTCAGTGTACTGAAAATTATCTGTGAGTACCTTTACCGGAATATCGTACACGTATGGAATTGGTGTGTAATATACAATCTCCTTGAGTCCTGAAAAAAGCAAATCACTTGGTATCAGGCGTCCACCGAGCATCATCAAAAACGTCATAAATACATTACGTATCTTATTCACTTCCTGAAACCATACCGCCATGCAGCCTATTATTGCCTGAATCAGATATAGTATCGTAAATCCTGCCAGCATGGAACCCACACCCAAAAGCAAATTCAAAAGGATAATCGGTTTCCCAAGAACCAATGAAACAAGATAAATTAAAATAATATTTACAACAGTTCTCATAAAAAATGTGCAGACACTCTCCAAATATCTCGTCACAACATAACTACTCGGGCGCATTAAAAACGGAATGATTTTTCCAGTATTTATATCCGTCATATGTATCCATGAGGTAAATTGTGCTGGTGTCATAGCAAGCGCCACTATATTGATGATAATATAGTAAATCGTGATATCTGTCGGATTCACCACTGTTGAATCTTCAAATACATAATGAAATAAAAGATAATAGATGACCGCATCCACAAAGGCAACTACAAAAGACATTGTAAAGTCTGCCTCAAACCATTTTTCCTCCTTCACCTTTAACTTCATTGTCATCAAGTATGGACTTCTAGTTAGTAGATTCATATCTTCTCCTTCCAAGCTTCCATAATATTGTCACTCCAAGAAGATTGATACCTAAAAGAAGCAACGGAACCAATATACTAATTGATAGCACCCCACCTGCCGTAATTTCAGTTGGAATTGTTCCAACATATGCCACTGGCAGGATATATGTTAAAAAAAGTGTTATTTTTTTGCCAAAGAACACCAATGGGTATTTCGATACTGAACTAATTGCAAAGTAAACATCTGCAAACATATCAGTCTTTTTTAACCAGAAAGCGCCTTCAAAAATCATAACCTCAAGCAGGCACAATGTAATTGTTGCAATTATACATACAAAAATTGCTATCAGTGCATAACCAATCTTTGAACCATCACAATGAATAAATACACAGATAAGTCCGCCACAGCCGCTTAAAAATTTGGCTTCTTTTTTTGCTCTAATCAGCATTTTGCATTCTATATCATTTATATAAACCTTGTTAAAATTTTGTTCTGATATAACAATACTACTTTCAAAACTTGATTACCAATACTTTTTAGGTATTCACACTTCCTCTTATATTAGAAAAATTCGTAAAATAATACTCAAAATGGCAATACACAAGTTGTTTCCCACAAATGTATATTTCCATTTTCTTTGTTAGTGTTCAGAAAATAAATACTGATATTTACGCATTTGTTGAAATATAATCATTTCAACTCTTTTTTTTACTTCATCAGAATATATATCCACATCATCTATAATTTTTGTTACATCCTTCTTCGTAAATGTAAATTTTAAATTATATCCATATATCTTTTCAGCCGTTTCAAGTGCATCTTCAAAATTTGAGCATATGGTCTTTGCTTTTACTTCGTCCATCATGATAATAGGATCTACTCCAATAGGATAGTCCAAGGATGTATCTGACATAAGACCTGCCCCTTGATCAAAAAATGGACAAAGCATAAATTTCCCTTCTCCATTCATAAGTACTGCAATATTATGCATATGCCTATCTTCATTTAAGAAGAATGCATCAATCGTTATAAGTTTGCTTAAATACTCTCCAAAATTTTCAAGTTTTGTAAGTTTCTCTACTTGCTCAACAACAAACTTTAATCTATCCATTGTTTCAGGTATATGCCACACATCTTCCATCAAATTTCTGTTATATTTAGTCTTATACAATCTTTGAAGAGTTACAATTTGCCAATCCTCTTTTAAAAAATCGTCACTTTTCGCACCATTAAAAATTTGTCTCTTATACCTTACCTGTTCCAACTCATATATGACAAATTCATCTTTTCTCAATGTAGATTTTCTCAACAGTTGTGATATAACATATTCTGCAAATCCTTCATATCCTGTATAATCCGCCTTGTACCAAATACCATCTTTTTCCCATTTTAACTGATTCCCTTTTGATGAATGTCTATCAAATAATTTGACATTATCCTCAAATAATTCAACCATTGTTTACCCTCTCTATCAAAATCCAAAAATCATCTTCTGCCATTCTCCCTTGCGTTTTTTCAATTATAAGCATAGGATCATAAAAAGGAAGTCCCAATGCTTCTAACTGTATTTTCATCTTATCTCTTGTTTCAGGAAAACATCTTGATTTTAAAAATTCTTCATAGTCTTCATAAGTTGGATTGTTATTAGCACCAAAAGCCCTGAACATAATATTACATGCATAATTTTTTACCCAAATTTTTTGGTTAATCTCATCCACATCTATAAGTGTACATCTCTTATTATTATACATATACCATAATCTTAACGAATATTTCGGCGTAGGTATTTCTCTTGTTTCAAGCCACTCATCATGTTCTAGCAATAAATCAATCAACAATACAACTGGACCCGTTATTCTTTTATCACTAGTTTCCCATCGCTCCAGTGTTGGTTTTGACACACATAAAAATTTTGCAAATTCTTTTTGTGTCATCCCAATTTTTTTTCTAAAGCTTTTTAATTCATCTGCTGTTATATAATCTAATACATTGTATTCCTTCATATCATCACCTCAGATATATTAAACCATCAAAATGATGGTAAGTAAATAGTTATTTACCATTATTTTGATGGTTTATAATAATTTACCCACTATATTTAATATTATATCTCATAAATTATCAAACCATTTGATATGATGACATTTGTTTTTGGTCTCTATTATCGATTTAAGTATGAAAAAGAAATGTAATCCAAATTATAACAATTATTGATTAAGGGCAGCCTCCCGGCTGCCCTCGCTTGATTATTAAGATTTATACTGACTCCACAAATCTCATGAAGGCTTCTCTGCCTT
>CAMFPD010000040.1 GCA_945971355.1 uncultured Lachnobacterium sp. | reverse complement strand
TCTTCCTTAGTAAGTGTCTCACCATCAGCAATTTTCTGATGTGCAATATGCTCGAATTCTGCAAACTGTGCCTGACGGAACAATGTTGTTCTAAAGCTGTCCAAATAATGACATGTAAGGTATTTTCTCTCATTTTCATCATTACAATTCTCAAGCATATAATGCATCAAAAGTGATTCATTACATGTTGATGCCACTTCAGCCACAAATATCAAATAGTCAGAATATGTAATAGGCTGAGTCTTATTTGAATAATATGTGTGCATTGCATGGCCCATCTCATGGGCAAGTGTGAATACAGAGTCAAGATTATCCACATGATTCAAAAGCACATATGGATGTGTACCATATGCTCCCCATGAATATGCACCACTCCTCTTGTTCTCATTTTCATATACATCAATCCAGCCGCTTTCCATTCCTTCTTTTAGGGTAGAAACATATTCTTCACCCATTGGAGCCAGCGCCTTAACAACTAATTCCTTTGCCTCCTCATACGTATATCTGGTATCTGCACTGTCAACAATCGGTACAAAAAGATCATACATATGGAGTCTTTCTACACCAAGCATTTTCTTACGAATAGACATATACTTATGAAGTGCTGGCAAATGTGCATGAACTGTCTCTATAAGATTATCATATACACTCTCTGGAATATTTCCGTCTGCCAGATACATAGCTCTTGGACTGTCATATTTTCTTATTTTAGCATAGAAGTTATCGTTTTTTAGCTGAGCAATATAGGTTGCAGCCAAGGTATTGCTCCACTTCTTGTATGTATTTTGTACGCCTTGAAATGCCTGTTTTCTAAGACTCTTGTCTGTGCTAAGAAGAAAATCAATATAATTACCGTGTGTAATCTGAATCTTATTTCCTTCTACATCGGTTATATATGGAAACTTGATATCGGCATTGTTAAACATTGAGAAAATATTATCAGGAGCAGATGTCACTTCGCCTGCTGCTGCAAGAATTTTCTCCTCTGCCTCCGAAAGAGTATGTGCTTTCCTTCTTTGAATTTCATCTATTACTCTCTTGTATTTTAAAAGCTCAGGCTCATCCTTGTAAAACTGTTCAATAATATCCTCTGAAATATTTAAAATCTCAGGGTCAGCAAATGCCATAGCACTTCTAACGCCCACAACCACAGACTCTGCCTTTGCTACATATCCCTGATATTTTGTAACTGCAGTATCCTGATGTGATTTCTGATTAGAATACACTATCACCCTTCCTGAATAATACGAAATTTCGTCCTTTTTCTTCATAAAAGCAAGAAGAGTATCTGCGCTTTCTGACAGCTTTCCCTTAAACTGTGCAATCTCTTCACCTAGTTTCTCAAGCTTATCAGCTTCCTCCTCCCAAAGCTCATCTGTCGCATACATATCCTCGAGCTTCCATTTGTATTCCTCTTGAATCTCACTTCTTTTGCGAAGTTTTGTATCTGCCATTAATGTTTCCTCATTTCTAATACTTATTTCTTAATCAGTGTTCCCATTCCACCTGATATTTCAGTGCCCTCTTTGTTGAGCTTTGTAATAAGAACTGATTTGATTGCTGACTCGCCGATAAACTCGATTGCAGCCTCAATCTTAGGTGCCATAGTTCCTTCCTCGAACTCACCTGCCTCAAGATATTTTTTAGCATCTGCAACAGATAATGTATCAAGTGCTTTCTCCTCATCTGTTCCAAAATTCAAGCATACCTTATCAACACTTGTAAGGATTACAAGCATATCTGCATCGAGAAGCTCTGCAAGTTTTCCAGCAGCAAGGTCTTTTTCAATAACTGCGCTGGCTCCCTGAAGCTTATTATCCTGTGAGAGTACAGGTATTCCACCACCACCACAGGCAATTACAACCTGATCTGCATCTGAAAGTGCCTTAATCGCATCAATCTCCACAATATCCATTGGCTTTGGTGCGGCTACTACTCTTCTGTATCCACCTTCTACCTCTGTTACGTGATTTCCCTTCTTCTCCTCTTCGTCAGCCTCTTCCTTTGTCATCACTCGACCGATTACCTTTGTTGGGTGATAAAATGCTTCATCATAAGGATCTACAACAACCTGTGTCAAAACTGTCGATACTGTCTTGTAAATTCCTCTGCCCAAAAGCTCTGTTCTTATTGAATTCTGAAGATCATATCCTATATATCCCTGACTCATTGCTGAACATACTGATGTAGGAGTTGCCGTATATTCTGGATAAATTCTACAAAATTCAGACATAGCTGTATGGATCATTCCCACCTGTGGTCCGTTGCTATGTGTAATTACTACCTGATAATCGTCTCTTATAAAATCCGCAACGGCCTTTGCAGTACGCTTTGTAGCAGCCTGCTGCTCTGGTAATGTTGTACCTAATGCTTCGTGACCCAATGCGATTACTATCTTCTTTTTCTTCATGTCGATCCTCCTGAACGTGTTTTTGAATTTTATACTCATTTTTAACTGTTCTCACATCTTCCCCTAAATTCACAATTCCACTTCTTACAATCAAGCCGAAAGAAGTACACTGTATATCTAAGACTGATATGAACAGTAGCATTCATATAAAATATTATGAAATACGCACAATGATTTGTCAATCAATGTTTCCTTGTGTTATAATAACCGATATCAAATCTTTATTTAGCAGTTTCATGCTGTTTTATAAACAAATCTAATTACTTTTTTAGGAGGCATTTCTTATGTTCTACGAACACATGATGACAGAGCTTAATCGTCTTAAAAATCACACTAACAGACTAAAACAAAATCTCAATTCTTATCCAGCGGGCAAACTTATTTTCGTAAACAACAGTGGTTACACAAAATGGTTTATAAGTGACGGACACACTTCCAAGTACATACCCAAGAAGCAAAAATCTCTTGCGCAAAAACTTGCACAAAAAGCTTATCTGGAAGCACAGATAAATGATTTAGAAGCAGAGCAGGAAGCTATCAGCCTTTACCTCGACTACTGCGATACAAATGCAAACCACCTCGCCAATCTTTCAACTAATCCAAATATTCTAAATCTCTACTCTGAATCCACTGATTCGGGTTCATCAATAATCAGTTCCGAAAACAACTCGATATATAATTGTTATTCATCAAATGCAAAATTATTTCTCCCAAATGAAAAAATAATTGTTCAACTGCTATGGGAATATAATATTTCTTTTAAATACAAGGTTCCGCTGGTTTTTTCAGACATCACTTATTATCCAACATTCACCCTGACACATCCACAGACTAATAAGCACATCTATCTGGAAGTATTCGACAGTGTAAATGACTCTATTTACCGGACAAACATTTACCACAAATTAGATTGCTATGCCGCTCATGATATACTTCCCGGTAAAAACCTGATTACTGTGTATTGCAGCGAAGATACGGCAATTGAGCCATTGTATATACGTTCGCAGCTTGAATATTTCTTTTTGTAGACAAAAATACCAGTTCTTTTCACAAGAAAGAACTGGTATTTAAATTGACTAACAAACAAGCATATCTGATTCTATAGGAGCTTCATCCTCATAAAAATCTGTCTGCGATGATATTAATCGCAGTACATCACTTACTGTAGCACTTCTATTATCATTTAAATAATTCATAATAAGTATCCTATGCTCTTCCTTACGCTCTGCATAATCCACCACACTATCAATAAACTCAAAATATGAATTGGGTATCGCATTTAAACTACTAATCAATTCTTCCATCCTCATACCTCCGTTTCGATTTAACCAATTTTTTTGAATAGATGTTATACGAATTAAAACCATGGTTCTCAAAAAAGTATTTATAACATTTATTATCAAAGGAATATGAATAATGAACACACAACTCTTCATTTTCATATTTACCATAATATGTATTTATTTCATGCTCTATTTTAGCTCTTTCTTTAGAACTAAGTTTACGAGTAGGTGGACCGTGTATAGCAAAATGAGACAATAATGTCAATAATGCCGCGCTATTTTATCAAAAGTAACAAAAAGCGCGGCATAAATTCTTACTCCACTTCACTTGCAGAAATCAGAGTAACGTCAACATCCATCTCCTGGAAGCCTTGTCCCTGCTGACGCGCAAGTGTAATCGTAACTGTGTCACCTGCTGAATATGAATCGAGTTCTCTTTGTAATTCGTTCATACCAGATATAGGTGTTCCTTCTATGGCTGTAATCACATCGCCTTCCTGTATGCCAGCTTTATCGGCACCTGAACCACTCACTATAGCTGCAACATATACTCCTTCCGGATAGTTGTATGCTATCATTTCTGAAGTTACATCTCCGCCCTTGATTCCAAGGTACGCAGATTCTGTATCAACATACTCTCCGGTTTCAATAAGCTGCTCTACTATTGGCATAGCATAGTCAATTGGAATAGCATATCCAATTCCCTCAACCTCTGTAGATGCATACTTTACAGAGTTAATTCCAATAACTTCACCTGCAGCATTTAAAAGTGCACCACCAGAGTTACCCGGATTGATAGCTGCATCTGTCTGAATAAGGTTATCATTTGTAACGGTCTCGCCTGTTGTTTCATCTGTTGTTACAACAGAACGATTAAGTGCTGAAATTACGCCAGTTGTCACTGACTGACCATATCCTAAAGCATTACCAATAGCAATTGCAGCACTGCCTACCTGATAGCTGTCTGCTGTTCCGAGTGTAGCTACCTTTATACTTGAGAGAGTGTCATCGTCGATATCCTTCACCTTAACCTGAACTACAGCCAAATCATCAGCCGGGTCTGTTCCACGGATTTCTGCATCAACTACTGTATCATTGTTAAACTGAACTGTAAGCGAATCTGCATCCGCTACAACATGGTTGTTTGACACAATGTACAAGTATTTATCATCCTGCCCAATGATAATACCTGAACCACAGCTCTCGAGCTCACGAGATGATGGTCTTCCCCAGAATGACTGGTAAGTTACAACAGCTTTATTTGTTATGGCAACAATACTTGGCATTACTTCACTGGTAATTGATGCAACATCTGTGAGATCTGCCGCATTTCCGGTTGCTGTCTGTGTAATTACAGATTCATTTGAAGTATCATTTTTTGATGAACCATTGTCCGCTACTGCTGATGATGATGTAGATGTGGTTAATCCCAGCGCTTTCACACCCGCATAGCTAACACCTGTAAATACTCCACCACCTACAAGACCAAATACAAGAGCGATGGCGGCAACCTTTCCTAATGTCACACCAAAGTTGCCCTTGTGCTCACGCTTTCTTTGTTCTCTTCGTGCTCTTCTCTCAGTTCTCTTGCGTTCTCTCTCCGCATTCTTGGCAGCTTTTTGGGCTTCCTTTGTGGCATTATATGAAGTCGTATTATTGGTTCCGTATGCATTATTTGCAGTGTTTGCATTATACGCATTATAGGAACCGTTGTTCATATTACTATATGAGGTAGTATTTGTATTGTATGCTGTGTTCCCACTTGAATTAGATGTATTGCCCGCACCATATGTATTATATGAGCGGTTATTTGCAGTGTAACCACTTCCTGCGTTATAGTTTGCTCCAGCATTATGTCCACTATTGTTATTTTCCTGCTGAGTTCCGCTATTTGAACCATAATATGTTCCGTAGGCATTTGCCTGATTTGTACCAGAGCTTCCTACGTTTTTGTAACCAGTCTGTTGATCCACATTCGCCTGATTATAATTCATATTATTTGCATTTTGATTATAGGCATTTTGTTGATTTACATTCTGATTATCTGCACTCTGATTATTTGCATTCTGCTGTGTCATCCCTGTGTATGGGTTAAAATTATTGTTATCCATATCTAGTACCCCTTTCTCGGATTGTTATTTATCCTTAAATGTTTTATTTATCCTTCAACATGCTTAAGTATAGAAATAAACTGTGTTCAAATTGTGATTTTGCAATGTTAAATTTATAACCTTACCATAAAATTATTATAAACTTCGCTTTCAATTCTCGAGCCTGTTGTCCTCTGCAATATGGAGTTACTCCAGACGTTGTTGTAGGGGAATCCATTGTTTGGCTGTGCGTGGATGCTGCATATATTGCACCTTACATAGTTTATAATTCAAACAAATCTATATATACTCCTTTGAAAAAAACTTAGAGTAAAGCCTTAGATTTGCCAGATACTACTTTTTGCCTTCAGGGAAGCTGTACTTCAACCGCTTTGACAATAGCGCCACAGTGTCCGCTCCACTAAGTACAACTCAGAACCCTCCTAGCCTGACTAAGTGCGCTACTCGAGATTTTTGATTAGGGGCGCTTCCGCACAACTCGAGCCATTTCTAAGATGCGCTTTGCGCAGGGGAAGAAATGGCTCTCAAACAAAGTGCTCCCTTAGCGCCCCATTTATCTCTCGCACGCGCACTAAGTCAGGCACGGATGAACCTGAAATGTTGTAGATTAGTGGACGGACACTGTGGCGCTATTGTCAAACGTTTGAAGAACCAGCTTCAATCGAAGAAGGTAAAAAGTAGTATCGGCAAATCTTGGCTTTACGGCTAGGTTTTTGAAAAGGAGTATATATAGATTTGTGTGTATAAATAATATTGATAGGTGCAATATATGCAGCATCCACGCACAGCCAAACTACACCCCACCCCTACAACAACGCCCCCTGCAATTCTACATTGCAGAGGGCAACACCTAAAACATATAAAAGCGAAGTAAAATAATAATGCGAAGAACTAAATTTGAATTCCATTCTTCTTGAGAAGTGCTCTTGCAGATTCTACTGAATCAGTTCCTGTAGCATTCTTAACTGGAGCAAATTCCTTCTCTCTGTCCACCTCAAATGAAAGACAATCATCCATCATGTAAACCATATCGAGAATAAGAGTCTCAAACTTGTATGCATTTGGTGTCTCTGGCTTAACTGCAACACCATTCTCATCTACATATGGCACTTTTTTCTCCACAACATGAAGCGGAAGCTTTCTCTCTGCTATATCAAAAAGCTTATCTACTCTGAACAGATAATTAAGAATTACACCAAATCCATACAAAAGTGTTCCTTTCTCATCCTTTGCTTCTGCCATCTCTGGTGTAAGCTCATAATATTCTACAATAGAAGGCTTACCGTCCTCAAGACACATTGCTCCAACCCTCTCATATGGATCAACCTTGCGGACAACCTTTGCACCACTTACGCATCCAGACTCAATTGTGGCACCCACAAACACTGGGTCTGCAATCTGCTGAAGAACATTGTCTACAGCGAATACATTAAGCCACTCGATACCTTTTTCCTTGATATCCTCATCAAGACCAGCTTTAATAAGTGACTTGAACCAGCCACCATTTCCATTTGGAGACATTGCAAGGGAGTCCTCGGCCTCAACAAGTACATTTCCGTCAAAATCAACTGCTGGAACCATCTCCTGAACAAAGAATTTAACGTAATCTGGATTGTAACCAAAATAATTATGCTCTTCAAAAAATTCTCTTGTCTGAGCATCATTCTTCTCACTTGTCATTATATAAAATGGAACCCATGCATCTGCTGCTGTTGTAACCTTCTTCAAATTCTCAACAAGCTGTTCAAAAATGTAAAGTTCCTTTGTCTCACCGATGTTGTACATTCCCTTGGCTTTATCGAATCCAAGACGTGTGCCCTGTCCTCCCGCAAGAAGAATAGCTCCAACTTTACATTTTTTTATGGCATCAATACCAGCAGCTGTGTATTTCTCTTTATTAGCCTCAATTTCAGAAAGCTCCATTGCTCCAAGAGGTGAAAATTTGCCTCTCTTCTGCTCCTTGTTATGTATTGCGTCAAGATTTGACCAATCCATCTCCTCAAGCTGCTTTTCAAGGCGAGCAGGAATATCCTCTCCAACAAATGGTAATAAATATTTCTGATTTGTGCTTTTTATCTTGTCAATGATTTTCTGTTCCACAGTAAAAATCCTCCATAACCATTACTTTTTCCTACAATGAATATACATCCATGCGTCAGAATAGTCTTTTCTCTCTTTTTCATTCATATCTGAATATTTAGTAAATTCTAAATTTGTGAGCTTCATCTGCTCATTTCCGCATTTGTGACATTCCACGTCCTTACGGCGAGATACAACTCGTAACCAACCACACTCAGGACATATGTATATTTTCATCATAATTTTTTACTCAAACATCTTCAATGTCTCAGCTGATAACTTATCAAGCTTAGCCTGTGAATCTGCTAACGACTCTCCTTTTACTCCAAAATAAAATTTAATCTTAGGTTCTGTTCCTGAAGGACGTACACAACACCAAGCATTATCCTCGAGTTCATAATATAAAACGTTTGAGCTAGGAAGTCCTGTTGGAGCAACCTCCCCTGTTGTCATATCTTTTCTTGTGTCATTCTTGTAATCTCTGATAGCAACTACCTTGTAATCACCAATCTGTGTTGGTTCTGAAGCTCTTGCCTTTGACATAATTGCATCAATCTGAGCAGCACCATCAATACCCTTAAGAGTAAGTGTCGAAATTCCCTCACGGTAATATCCATACTTCTCATACATATCAATCATTCCATCCCAGAGAGTCTTTCCCTGAGCTTTGTAGAATGCAGCTACTTCACAAAGCATACATACTGCTGCTGGTGCATCCTTGTCTCTTGCATATGTTCCTGGAAGACATCCATAACTCTCCTCCATACCAAAGACATAGTTATTGCATCCTGTCTTCTCGAATTTGAGCATCTGCTCTCCAATATACTTAAATCCAGTAAGAACCTCAATAAGCTCTACTCCGTATGCGGCAGCAATTGCCTTTGCCATATCTGTTGAAACGATGGACTCAACAAGTGCTGGGTTCTCTGGCAATGAATTATTCTTTGATTTCTCACTCAATATATATTCAGCAATCAACATAGCTGACATATTTCCTGTAAATGTTACATACTCTCCTGTCTTTGTATCCTTGCAGTATACACCAAGACGGTCTGCATCTGGGTCTGTAGCGAGAACGATATCAGCATCCTTCTCCTTAGCCAGCTTAAGTGCAAGCTCCCATGCATCTGGATTCTCTGGATTTGGATATGGTGCAGTTGGGAAGTTTCCATCAGCGATTGCCTGCTGTGGCTCAATGTATACGTTCTCGAATCCAAGGTCAGAAAGCACACGCTTTACTGGACGAAGTCCTGTACCATGAAGTGGTGTATACACAATCTTGATATCTTTTGCCATATCCTTGATAATTTCCGGGTGAATAGAAAGTTTACGAAGCTCTGAGAAATATCCTTCCTCTACATCATCCCCAATGACATTGTAAAGACCTGCCTCAATAGCAGCATCCTTATCCATCGTCTTAACCATATCAAAAGATGTAACCTTGGCAACTTCTGCCATAATATTTGTATCGTGAGGTGGTGTAACCTGTGCACCATCCTCCCAGTATACTTTGTATCCGTTATACTCACGAGGATTATGACTAGCTGTGATAACAACTCCTGCTAATGTTCCAAGAGTTCTAACTGCATATGAAAGCTCTGGAACAGGTGCAAGCTGTGGGAATACATATGTTTTAATTCCGTTTGCAGCAAGGCAAAGTGCAGTTGCATCTGTAAATTCATCATGCATATTTCTAGAATCGTGTGCAATTGCAACGCCTCTCTTGGCAGCTTCTTCACCCTGTGAGAGAATGTAGTTTGCAAGTCCCTGTGTTGCCTGACGTACAGTGTAAATATTCATACGGTTTGTGCCAGCACCAATAACTCCACGAAGACCAGCTGTACCAAACTCTAATGTACGGTAAAAACGATCTTCAATCTCCTTATCATCTCCCTCAAGGGCTTTGAGTTCTGCGCGGGTTGCCTCGTCAAAGTAAGGGTCTGTACACCATTTTTCGTATTCTGCTCTAAAATCCATCTATCCAATATCCTCCTGAATAATTTTATACAAATCTTTTTTCCAAACTCAAAGTTGATTTTATCATAAAATTTCTTATTTGGAAAGAATTTACAATAATCATCTATTTTAATCTACTATTTGCTAATTATCTGCTCAATCTTTGTTTTCATAAGTTCAAAAGCCACATCATTCATTCCGCTGTTAATTACAAGGTCTGCCAGATATTTTGTAGGCTCTACATATATGTAATGCATAGGCTTTACAGTCTCAAGATACTGCCTTGCAATGTCCTCAACATCGCGCCCACGCTCCTTAACATCTCTGACAACACGTCGCAATATACGCTCATCTGCATCAGCTTCCACAAACACCTTGATATCCATCAAATCCCTAAGTGTTTCATTCTCAAGTGCAAGAATTCCTTCTATCAGTAGAACCTTTCTTGGCTCAACGATTATAGTCTCCTTTGCACGAGTATGAACTGTGTAATCGTATGTAGGACTCTCAATAGTCTTTCCCTCCTTGAGAGCTATAACATGAGCAATCATCAAATCTGTCTCGAGGGAATCGGGGGAGTCATAATTTACTTTTTTTCTCTCTTCAAATGGTATATTATCCTGGGCCTTATAATAATTGTCATGGTATAAAACTGAGATTTGATCACCGAAGGCATCCTTTAATCTATTTGTAAATGTCGATTTACCAGATCCTGTTCCACCAGCTATTCCAATTACTGTACACTCCATAAGCCAACCTCATTTATCTTTAAATTCATATTTTGATTGTTCGTTGCAAAATGAAAATATCTCATATCTAACGAAACCTGTCAGTCTCAAAGTATAGCGCAAATACTTCAATTTGCCTAGTACCACACAAACTATTTTTTTCCTATTTTTGCCTACTTTTTCCTACTAGATATTTTAACCTATCTTATCTATATTCTTCTCGCTGCTTTCACTAATTATATAGTGAGGACGTCGTTTGGTTTCTGTATAGGTCTTTCCGATATACTGTCCGATTACCCCCATACAAAACAATTGTATTCCGCCAATAAATACAATTATACACACTGTAGATGCCCAGCCGGCAACTGGGTCTCCAAAAATCAGTCTCCTTATTACAATGAACAAAAGTGCCAGAATCGAAACTCCTGTACAGCCAAGTCCAAACCATGATGCTACAGCCAAAGGTGCTTCCGAGAAATTCACAATACCTTCCATTGAATATTTCACAAGCTTCCAAAAGCTCCATTTTGTTTCCCCTGCTACCCGCTGTACATTTTCATATGGATACCAATATGTTCTGTATCCTATCCAGCCAAATATTCCTTTGGAAAATCTGTTTCTCTCTCCAATTGCGATTATGGCATCCACCATATCTCTTGTCATCAGCCTATAATCTCTCGCACCATCTACTATATCTGCGTCCGAAATTTTGTTTATAAACTTATAAAATTTTCTGGCGCAAAAGGATCTGATAGCAGGCTCTCCCTTTCTCGTAACTCTCCTGGTTGCAACACTATCATATTCACCAGTCTCAATTATCCTAAGCATCTCAGGCAAAATTGCTGGCGGATCCTGTAAATCAGCATCCATAACCGCCACATAATCTCCTGTAGCATTACAAAAGCCTGCATACATAGCAGATTCTTTTCCAAAATTTCTAGAAAAAGATATGTATTTCACAGCTTCCTGTTCCTCACTAAATCCCTTAATAATCTGTAATGTGCTGTCGGTAGATCCATCGTTCACGTAGATTATCTCAAAACAATAGTCCAATAAATCGGACATTATCCTATTTATTTCCTTGTCAAATGCTGGAAGACCCTCTGCCTCGTTATAACACGGAATAATAAGACTTACTTTTTTCATGCTAAAATCTCCCTGTCTCCTATAAATTCTGCTTCTGACAGACTCTCACTATATGCAACATATAGAAACATAGTGTATATATGGGTTATTTGTGAATCACAAATATTCCTGCATCCTTTGTTATCTTGAAGCCCTTATCAGTCTTCTTTTTTACAAAGGTTCTAAACTCATTATACCTATCCAATATATACTGATTCTGATTTCCATGACAGGACAAAATATAAGAAATCAACGCCTCTGGCTCAGTAACCATCAGTTCATCCTCATATTGCACCCATTCACAGCTCCCGCCTTGAAAAAATGGCATAAGCAACTCTTGTCCATTTTCTTTGCCAAACTTCTCATACAAATGATTTTTAGATAAAAGAATTCTATCATCAAAATCAGAAACCAGCTTACTTATCTCCTTCATATGCTCTGCTCCATAGGTACTGCATACAAAAACTCCACCCATCTTCAGACATCTGGCTATTTCCCTTGCAGCTTTCCCTATATCATCACAATAAAAGAGCACATGGTTGGCAATAATCACATCATAGCTTTCATCCTTGTATGGAAGCTTATTACAATCTGCCACTTTGAAAATAAATCTCTTATCCTTTGGACCAATACTACGCCGGGCATCTCGAAGCATTCCGCCTGATATATCCGTCATGGTAATCAAAACATCCTCTGGAATATTACTTTTATTTTCACTCCACAGCGAACCATCACCACATCCAATTTCGAGAATTTGAAGTTCTGTTTTTGTATTATGAACGCCGTTCACACTTTGTTTTTGCGCATTTTTATATATATAATACTGTTCCATACATTTCTCAAAAATCCAGGAAAACCACCCCTGCTTATTGGTAGAATACCTACTGTGCAGATTAATCCTTGATGTGATATTAGATGCATTCTGATACTGATTTTTCAAACTCTTCTCCATACCTGTCATGTGAATAAGATCAAGCATCTGATTCCAATCAATCGTATGCTGTTTTTCTATTGCTTCAGAGGTATCCTGAATAGCCTTCTCAACATTCTGTAAATGCTCTATTCTATCCTGAACAAGCTTCAGCTGCAGTTTTAATGATTCTGCCATAAAGTGATAGTCTGAATCATCAATGGTCATTTCCTTTATATCATCCAGTGAAAATCCCAGATATTTGAGTAGAATGATTTGCTGAAGACGAGCAAAATCTGCATCAGAATAAAACCTGTTGCCATTTTCGTTTCGTTCAACAGGTTTCAAAATGTTATGTTCGTCGTAATATCTCAATGTTTTTTTGGTGATGTGTGCCATCTTGGCAAACTCACCTGAAGAGTACAGTCTTTCTTTTTCCATACTGTTATAGTAGTCTTTTCCACTATATTATTCAAGAAATTATGTACAAAATATTTTCATTCATATCCAATTTATAACCAATTTACAATTTGACGCGAGCACAATCTCGCGTCAAATCATAAACACTCTACCCAATCATAGAAATGCACAAACACTTTTACCAAACAGAACATTGGATTAACGGAATTTACTGCATGCAGTTCACTTCTTTGTACTTCCACAACATTTCAGCATGATTCTGTTCTTCAATCTGGATATCTGCTAATGCCTTTCTGATTCCTGGATCTCCAAAAACGAATACATCTGAATTGTACTCTCCTGAAACTAACTTCTCAGTTCCAATACAATCTGTTGCAAGGAAGCAGTCATGCTTTTTGTCCTCAGAATCCTCACCACAAGAATAAGTTGCCTTTGGATTATACTGTTCTCCACTGCAATCATTACAATTACACTCAGGGATGTTTCCGTCAATCATCTGAGTAATTGTGTCATAATGTCTCTGTTCTTCCTTTGCTATCTTCGAAAATAAGTTTTTGAGAACAGTATCCTTTGCCTCCTTCTCATACAATGTGTACTTGTTGATGCAGGACTGCTCCTGTGTTTTTAAATCTTCTAATGTTGTAATTTCTTTCGATGTTAATACCATAATAGTCAACTCCTTTCACAGACCTATTATGAGCATTACACGCTATTTGTATTCATCATTTTCTACCATTACAAATTTTTTATTCAAACTTCGCACTTGTAGAATCTAATTTAATATTATGATTGCCAAGTTCAGATAAAAGGCAAACAAGCACCAGATCAGATATGGTATTTGCAGTCTCCCCGCAAGCAAATCACATTCCGTAAACTTCATAATCATTTTCGCCACCGCTACAATCAGTAATGCCAGTACAATAAGTGCCAGAATTCTATTCTTCAGAACAAAGAAAATCGGTGTCCATAAGAAATTTAGTCCTAATTGAATTCCATATATAAAATATGCTTCCATTTTACAGCTATCTGTAATCTTATTTTTGCTACATATCAGGTATGTACTAATCCCCATCAGTATATAAAGAATTGTCCACACTATTGGAAATACTATTGCCGGTGGAGCCAAAAATGGTTTGCATAAGTCCTTGTATGCTGAAAATGTACCAGATGAAACCAATGCTGAGAGTGCTCCAACCACAAGAGGAATTGCCAGATTTATCACAAGTTTTGTGAGTTTACCATTCATTT
>CAMFPD010000039.1 GCA_945971355.1 uncultured Lachnobacterium sp. | reverse complement strand
CTATAGTTATCTGATTTTTATATTGTACTACATTGACTGGATAAATCGAAATACTAATTTGGAATATGTCTTATTCGATTAATTGATATTTGTGTTTATCTTGAAAATTATTTAGAATTGATGTATATAAAAAGTATCTTTTTTCTTTAGTGGCACATCGCCACGCAAATTCCCAATAATTGCATTTTCCCAAATGAACACATTTATTGATTTTTAAGGTAGATGAGAATATACTAATGGTGAAATTACTTTCTCTGATATTTTGAAAATCAATGAGAAAGTGAGGATAAATGAAAGAACTAACCGCGACAGGTACTATTATTCGAAGCATTTTGCAGGAGAATAGTGAATTGGACCTTCGGATAAAGCGAGTATTGGCATGCAAACCGATTCTTGCGATAATTATTAAAGAGACGGTTACGGAATGTATGAAAATGTCATGCTGCGAAATCGAGAAATGTATCGAAGGCGATGTTGAAATCGAAAAAGTTCCACTATTACCCACAGAAGTAATTACTGGAAGCTCACAGGAGGATTATCTGCCAGGAGAAGGCATGATAAGATATGACATTCGTACATACATAAGACTACCAGAATGTGAAGAACCGGAGTTGTCCAAGATATTAATTGATTTAGAAGCTCAAAAAGAGGATGCTCCAGGTTACAGTATTGCAGCAAGAGGTCTGTTTTATTGCAGCAGAATGATTTCCTCCCAACTTGATAAAGAGTTTACGGTTAAATCCAGCGATAAGAAAAAATACCAGAATATCAAAAAGGTGTATTCAATTTGGATTTGCATGGATACAGCAATTAAGAGGCAAAATAGCATTGAAAGATATTTCCTTAATAAAGAAATGTTATTTGGTACAAATGATGATGATAATAGATATGATTTACTCTCCGTAATTATTGTCAATGTGGGAAAGAAAATCTCAGAAAATACAGGGAGCAGGATGCTTAATGTTTTAAGCATTTTAATAGATGAGAAAATGGATGCATCGGAAAAGCTCAAATTTTTAAAAAACTATGATGTTTCAGTTACAAACGAGATTGAAATGGAGGTAGAAAAAATGACAAGCTATACAGCACATATTATTGAAGTGGGGTTGGAAAAGGGCAGAGCACAAGCAATTTTTCAGTGTGTTAATGATGGAGATTTTAGTATTCAGCGAGGAGCAGAGAAGCTGGGTATGTCAGAAGATGAATTTGTTGCCGAAATGAAAAAGGCAGGATATAAAGTTACTGAATTGGTATAGGCAATAAAAATGTAAATTGCTAGATAATTGGACTTTATGTAGATAAATCGGTAGTTAAAAATGATTACAGATTTTCTGCATAAAGTCTTTTTTTGAACAAATTTATAGCGTATCGAGAAAGCGAAGAAGTGCATTATATTGTTCGGAATTTAATTTGGTAGAAGCCTCTAACAAAGCAGCCTGCTTTTGTGTTAGATGAATTGCCTGTTCCTCGTTTTCTAAAAAGAATTGAGAAATTGTAATACCAAATGCATCACATATTTTTACAAGAGAAGGAATGGTGGGAAGCATTTGCTTTCGATACCAGGAAGATATTGTTGACTGTGTAAGTCCAGAACGTTCTGCAAGCTGGTATTCTGTCCAATGATGTGCTTCTCTTAATTCAGTTATACGTTCTAACACATTTATCATGATAATCACCATACTTAGTTTTTGCGTTAATTATAGTAAGAAATATCGTTGCAAAATAATATTTATAAACGTATAATGAAAACGATAATAAATACTAATGCAAAAAAGGATTGAAAATTCCTGCAAATTCAGAAAGGTAAAGGAGAGGCAGAATTGATGAGTAACATTGAGATAAACAACCCGGGTATAGTGGTTGGAGATACAACATATGTGAGTGGTAATTTATATTATCAGGATACAAATACTAAAATTGATATTGATAAAGTAATATATGATACTGATAATCATAACTATCATTTTTTACCAGAAGCGAATGAAACTCTTGACCAAGATAAAATTACAGAAAATATAACAAATAAAATTAAATGCATTAGGGATGTATTTGAATGTAAAGCCTGTTGTAAAGTAGTGAACACTCAGAAAGAGCTTTATGAGGAAGCAGAGAGCGAAGATAAGGATGTTATCTACATATATGCAAATATAGGAAAAACTGGCGGAGCATTACGTTTCTGCAAAAAACCTATAAGTCATATGTTTAGATTTATTACTGCCATATACAAAGGAAAAAAATACGAACTAAACTTTATGAGGTTCTTTTTAAATGACATAGATGGAAATAAAGAAGTTAATTGTATTCTGGAATCTATTCAGTATGATCGTATTATGACTTCAAAACGAAATTCGGTTATAAATAAGGAGTCTATTTGTTATCCTGATACAGAAAAAGCAATGAATTTGGAAGTTTTGCCATCAGACAAAAATGTATGTTATAACCCTGCGCTATCATTTAATAAATTACCAGAAGAAAAAGAGAAGGATTCATGCGAAAAAATAGCAAATGATTTTCTGGATTTTATTAAATATTTTGATAATAAGTAAATAGTTGAGTTACATAGCGGAGGATAAAATCTGATGAAAAAGAAGAAAATTATAATCATTGTCGTAAGCTTAATAATAGTGCTGGCAGCAGTATGTGGGACTATTTTTGGGGTAAAGTATTACAACCAGAAGAAACTAGATGAAAAGTTAAGTAATGGAACAAGTTTAATTGAGAATTATACTGAGAAGTTTAATGCTTCAACTGCAAAGAAAGATAAGGTTGTTGTTTATAATGATTTTGTTAAAGATTCTGAATTAAAAGATATTATTGATACTTGCGCAACAAAAGAATGGAAAGCTAATTATAATAAATCTAAGGATACTATGTATAATTGGTTTGTAGCTTATTATAACGATGGTATTCAGTCTATTGTGGATAATTTTGAGTCTACAGAAAAGACAATTTCTGATTGTGAAAAAATGACTACTGATTTAAATTCTTTAAAAGAAGAGTTAGATAAAGAAACAGTCTTAACAAAAGAAGATATTAGTACAATTTCTGAGAAAATTACTGAAAATATCAATAATGCAAATAACACTATCGAAGAGATCAAGACTTCTTACACTGATAAGTATAATTCTTATTTAGTAGAAGATGTTGATTCTGCTTCAAAAAGTGATTTAAATACAGCAATTGAGAATTTAACTTCTTTATCAGAAGAGATTTCTGGAATATCAGAGACTCATTTTTCTGAATTAATTGAATCTATCACAAATACTATCTCTGAGTATAACTCAAAAGTAGAGAAAATTGAAGAGGAAGAAGCTGCTGCAGCAGCTGAAAGAGCAAAGAAAGAAGCAACTGCTCAGACAAGTTCAAATACTGAAACAAGTACAACAGCTTCTAATACAACAAGTACTTCTACTTCATCATCTTCATCAAAATATGGAGATCAGTCAAGCTGGAGTATTACTGGATATGGTTCAGTTCCAGGTGAAGGTTTAGTAACATTTAATGCTCCTCAAGTAATTTATGATGCAGCAAATAGTGGAAAAACTTGGAGTTGGTCATGTATTGGTGATGGATATTGTTGTTGGTCATATGGTGGTAGTAATACAGCATGGGATTGTGATAGAAATGGTAATATAATTTCAACCTATACTGATTAATTTATTAAAGGCATCATTAATTTGGTGCCTTTATGTTAAGAATTTAAATAAATAATAATGAAAGGGAGAAATGATTAACATGAAAGAAAGTTATGATAATATAAATGAATTTCTTGATGATATTCATGATCAAATTTCTTTAAGAGATACTGTAGTAAGTATGGGTATAATTGAAGAAAATTAGTCATGAATGTAAAACATTCTTGAATGTACGTCTTTATCTACATCACTCCCGAATATAAATCAGCTAAAACAAAATACAGAATATCGTCAAAAAATTGGACTTTTCACATGAAAACAAGCGATTTAGATACTAAAAAAACGCTGTTTTCTTGAAAAGTCCTTTTTATTGGGAGCAAAAATTTTGTTTTTTGATGGAAAAGTCCAAAATGGAAAATTATTGGACTCTTAAGCACATGATATTGCAAAAAAGTCCAAACAGTCCCAACAATCCAACATGCGCCAACAATCCCCGCCAAAACCAGCATGATTTTCTGTCTTAAAATATAAAACCTAATAATGTATAATAACTTAATAAACAATCATTAAGATAAAAACAGGAAAGCGATGGACTAACATGGAAGAAAAATTACAGCTTAAGAAAAATGAAATGGAAGCACTTCACAAAGAAGTGTATGAATTATTTTTAGAAAAGAACATCTCAGGAGCACTTAAGAATGAGTACAACAACAAAATAACACAGTACGACAGTATGTATTCATCACTTGATGATATGAAGAAAATGATGAAGGATGATGCAAGGGAGAGCCTTATCAATCATCAGATGACAATTCTTGAGCAGAGAATTGAATTTGAGCAGGGGATGAAAGCGCAGTTTGAAAGCATGTGAGAATAAGATATGGAAACTTAATTTCTTAATCAAATCTTAATCATTTACCCAATTGGAACTTAATGTGACTTTGCGTACAATATCTATAGTATCAATGATACAGCTACAAATCCGGAGGAAAGAAAATGTATAGAGTTTTAGTTTGTGATGATGAAAAGGATATAGTTTCAGCGCTGGAAATATATCTAAGCAGTGAGGGATATGAAGTAGTGAAGGCTTACAATGGAAAGGAAGCATTGGAAGCGGTAAAACTTCAGGATATACATCTTGTGTTGATGGATATTATGATGCCGGTTATGGACGGAATTCAGGCCATGGCAGAGATAAGAAAAATATCAAATGTACCGGTAATTCTTTTGACTGCAAAAAGCGAAGACACAGACAAGGTTTTGGGGCTTACAATAGGGGCAGACGATTATGTGACAAAGCCATTTAATCCAGTGGAATTGCAGGCGAGGGTGAAATCCCAGATAAGAAGATATATGCTTCTTGGAGGTGGAATACCTGTAAGTGATAAGCTTAAAATCGGAGGAATTGAGGTGGATGATAAATCCAAGGAGGTAACACTGGACGGAGATCCTGTTAACCTCACAAGAACCGAGTATGATATCCTGAAGCTATTGTTGGAACATAAGGGAGAGGTTTTCTCACCAGGTCAGATATATGAGAAGGTATGGAAGGATGATCCATTTGGAACAGAGAACGTTGTGGCTGTTCATATCAGACATCTCAGGGAGAAAATCGAGTATGATCCAGCTAATCCCAGGTATTTAAAAGTAGTCTGGGGACGCGGATACAAAATGGAAGGTGAATGATTATGAAGAAACAAAGCAATAGTTTTTGGTTTAAGGCTGTCAACTTCGTTATTTGCGGTCTGGCTATTGTGGGTTGCATAGCTGGCATAGCAGGTATGATGATATATGGCGTTATGCCAGAGAAATCAGAGGTTATTGATACAGTATACGAGAATGTGGCTGGAAATTACAGTGCTCAGTTAGTTGGAAAAGTAATTTCAGGAGAAACAGATGAGCTGGATTACTGTGAGAAAACTACAAGTATGCGTTATGCAATTATTAAAACTGATATATCAGATTTTGAAAAAGTAAATACTCAAAGAAACAGTTTATATGTATATGGCGATAAGAGTGCACTGGATAATTACAAATATGTGCAGCGATATATTGATGATGGCAGCGGCAGTATTCCAAGTTTTAATCTGGTAAATTCACTTGCTGCAATGGAATATACCAATGATGATAATTACAGAGTTCACGATGAATATTTCTATAAAGCAACAATTACACAGATAGCTATGGATTTAGAAAATGCACAGTTTTGTGTATTTGCAGGAGATAGTGTTTATCTTCCGACAAAGGCTGTGGTAGGGAAAACGGATGGTACACAGGAAACTTTCGTGCTCTCAGAGAATAAATACATTAATTTTTACACGGGTGATGAGCTTAAGTCCGGAGTGATGGAGGAGTGGGTAGATAGTGCAAGCATCAGTTGGGTTGATGTCTACAGCTCGGATGATAGTTTCACAGAAGCTTTTTATTACTCTGGAACATCCTCATCAGTTAATGAGCTTGCAGTTTATCCGGTTATATATTTAGAGAAGGTGCCATTTCCAGAAGATTACCAGATAAATGGTGAAAATATAGATGCAAGACAGAAAAATACTAATTTTACATATTATTATGTACTTTCATGGGTGAATACATCTTTCCCTAATGGAGAGGACTATTTCTTCCAGGCACAGTATTGGGTTAATTTAGCTTGTAACATGGGAAAATTTGCTTGGGTTATAGAGATAGTTTCGGTTGTACTTTTACTGATTACCTCGTTTTTCCTGTTTAAATCAGTTGGAAAACGACCTGTATATATTAGAAATGACGAAAAGGATCTGGAAAATATTGATGAGATTGTAAGAGAGAGAGCAAATCAGATACATCTTCGCTGGGTTGACAAGATTCCGTTCTCAATTTTGACTTTTGCAGTGATATGTATAGAAGGTATTTTTGTAGCTCTTGCAATTTCCCCGGCTGAAATAGGCATTAGAAACTATTATCAGTTTTTGCTTATTGTGTTTGAGGCTGTAATGGCTGGGATATACTTAGGTATGTATTATCTGGCAAGTATAATCACAAGATTTAAAGCTCATGTGTTTATGAGATATACTCTCTGGTATTACATTACAAAGCCTTTCAAAAAAATGAAGAGTAACATAAAGGAACGTATAACACAGGCAACAAAGGATGCTCCACTATTTAGAAAGGTAGTTATAATCTTTGTTGGAGTTTTTATTATCGAGTTAGTCACAATTATTATGGCTGTTGCAGTGTCTGGCGCTTACACACCAATACCTGCTATATTTTGGTTGATTCTAATCAAGGCGGTAGAGTTTGGTACAATTGTTATGGCTCTCATGCAGTTCAATGAAATTGAAAAAGGCACAGAGGAAATAGTAAACGGCAATACATCATATAAAATCGATACAGAAAAAATGTACCTTGACTTGAAAAAACATGGAGAAAACATTAACAGCATAAGTGATGGAATAAGTCTTGCAGTTGAGGAACGCATGAAGAGTGAGCGCATGAAGACAGAGCTTATTACAAATGTATCTCATGATATCAAGACACCGCTTACGTCAATCATAAATTATGTTGACCTGATTAAAAAGGAAGATATAAAGGATGAGAAAATGTCTGAGTATGTGGAGGTACTTGATAGACAGTCAGTTAGACTCAAGAAGCTCTTGGAGGATTTGCTGGAGGCATCAAAGGCATCCACAGGTAATCTTGAGGTAAACATGGAGAAAATGGATGTAGCTATACTGTTGAACCAGCTGGTGGGTGAGTATACAGAACGACTTGAGAATAGAAAGCTTTCCCTTGTAATGGACACTCATGGATTTGAGCAGGTATATATCATGGCAGACGGCAGACATATCTGGAGAGTGTTTGATAATCTCTTAAACAATATCTGCAAGTACGCTATGGAAGGAACCAGAGTGTATATTGATATTACATCGTTAAATACCAGAAGTGCAGCGGCAAATAAGTCTGATGATGTTAATGTAGAGGCTTATACAGAATGTCCTAACACATATGAATCAGGCGAACAGGAACCAGTTCATGTAAATATTGTGTTCAAGAATATCTCTGCATCTCAGCTTAATATATCAAGCGATGAGCTTATGGAGCGCTTTGTACGGGGTGATAGCTCTAGAAATACAGAGGGAAGTGGACTTGGACTTTCAATTGCCCAGAGCCTCATGAAAATCATGGGCGGTGATATGAAGCTTGAAGTTGACGGAGATTTGTTCAAGGTTGTGCTTACAATTTAATTTAGATTTTACCGACTCCAAGGCACTAATTCGGTTGAATCATGATTATTTAGAGACCAGCCTAGCAGAATCAGGAAAATACGCAGAGTATTTTGCAGAAGCTTTTGGTACATATTGCATGGAACCATTGTTACTAAAGGCAACAGCACCAAAGACGTATGATTATATGAAAGAGTTTTGCGAAAGATAAAGTAAGAGCCACCTCAATTTGAGGTGGCTTTTATTATGAAAATAATTAAAAGAAAAAAGCTCGAATAGTCCTAAGCATACGTTTAAGTGTCATTTTCTTAGGTCTATTCCACTCTGCAAAACTTCTCTTTGCTTCAGGAGGTGCCTCAGGAGTTAATTGAAATTTTCCATCAACAATCTTGTACCATTTCTCATTTGTAAGCCAATGTGCTCTTGTACTGTTTCTTGTCATAGAACATTACCTCCTTTACCATATTCCATACAACCTTTAACATAATTAATCTCAAAATCATTTGCTACATTACTATAATATGCAGAAAAGCATTCAGATATAAATTCTCGACCATCGTTGTAAGTAGCAGCATACAAAGATACGTTATTTTTAACATATTCAATAAGTTCAGCTTTAGTTTTGCCAGGGAAAATAGATTGGGCTACAGCCATTGTGTCTATTTTATACTTATTAGCTACGACATGACCAATTTCATGTCTAATCACACTGTGATAATCAGTGCCTTGTACAAATTTTCCTTGTTCGACAGCTAGTTCATATTCAGATTTAAGATAATCAATATCGTTATATAAACTCGCGTTAAGATATACAATATGCATTACTGTAGTAGAAAAATCGTCATCACAAGATGCTGTATCAAGTGATAGCACAACTGATTTATAATCATCAAGTATAAGAGGAAAGTCCTGTGCAATGACGACTATATCATCTATTAATTCCATTATATCTTTGATGTTACCTTTAAATTTTTTAAAGCCTTCCAGTTTAATTTTATTATCGGTAGCATAGTGTGAAAGTTTAACATATTCTTCTTTACTGATATAAGAAGAACTGTCATTTTTATTAAGTCGTATCCCAAAGGGTAAGTGATATTTCATTTGTAAACTTGTATTATTCAAAAATGATTTAATAGCTAAAATGCTAATATACGTGATTTTCTAAGTATATCAGAAAAGGAAGTAATTTACTACATATTCCTTCGATTAAATTATAATTCCTAAATAAGTACGACGCAACAACTATTTAACCAATAAAATAATTATATCCCATCTGGGCAGCGGTCAGTCGGCTTGACAATGGATTTTGCACAAGTTTATAATGGTAAGAATACTACAAAGTGTGGAGGATAAATAATTATGATGAACCCAGCAAATATGATGAAATTAATGCAGGCACAGAAGACATTTCAGGCTAATCACCCTAAATTTGTGTCTTTTTTGAGCTATGTGTTTAAAGGCGGAGTACAGGAAGGAACTGTAATTGAAATAACAGTGACAAAGCCAGGAGAGGAACCTGTTACTTCAAACATGAAAGTGTTGCAGTCGGATTTGGATTTGTTTAATAGTCTTAAGGATTTGAAATAAAGTGTTATATCAGATTATTAATGGAACGGTATCAGTGGGGGGAACCACCATACTGGATCACATAGATTTTGAAATAAAAGAAAAAGAGAAAATAGCTGTCGTAGGACCAAATGGAGCAGGGAAAACAACCCTGCTTAAGCTTATTGCAGGAGAACTTGAATTAGAACGTGATGATAAGAGGACTACTCCAGGTATCAGAACATCACGGAAAGTTACTGTAGGGATGCTTCGTCAGAGCAATGAGCAGGATGCAGATAAAACCATAGAAGAACTGCTTTTGGAAGGCTGTCCTGAGAGGGAAAGCTTTTCTAAAGAGAGATACGCATATGAGATGGAATATGACAGACTTTTCGTGGGCTTTGGATTTGAAAAGAATGACAAGAAGAAGCAGTTAAAAGAGTTTTCAGGGGGCGAACAGACCAAAATAAGTCTCATCCGTCTGCTGTTGGAAAAACCTGATATACTGCTTCTTGATGAGCCTACTAACCATCTTGATATAGAGACTGTGGAATGGCTTGAGGAGTACATGAAGACATATCCAAGTGCTGTAATTTTCGTATCCCATGACAGATTCTTTTTGGACAGAGTTGTCACTGCTGTATATGAGCTAGACAGAAATAAGCTGAAAAGATATGCTGGCAATTATACTCAGTATAGACAGCAGAAGGCAAAGGATATAAAGCTGCAGACTAAGGCATACGAGAGGCAGCAGGCAGAGCTGAAAAGGCTCAATGACCTTATAGAGAAGTTTAAGCATAAGCCAAGCAAGGCAAGTTTTGCCCGCTCAAGAAAGTCCATAATAGAGCGTATGGAGATAATAGAGTGTCCAAAACCGGAGAATGCCAGCTTTTTTACTGGTCCAATAGAGCCGTTAGTACTTGGACCTAAGTGGGTGTACGAGGCAGAACATCTCAAGATTGGTTACAACAAAAAGGCTATAAAAGAGCTGTCCATTAGAATAAGACGAGGCCAGAAAATCGGTATAATAGGTGCCAATGGAACTGGTAAGACAACTTTTCTCAAAACTGTGGCTGGTGAGCTGGAGGCTATAGAGGGAAAAGGTGGACTTGGAAACAATGTACTTATGGGTTACTTTGACCAGCAGACGGCTGCAGTGCAGTCCGAAAAATCAGTGCTTGAGCATTTTCATGATTTATTTCCTGTAATGACTGAAAAGGAAGTGAGAAACACTTTGGGAATGTACCTGTTTTCCGGCCAGGATGTGGCAAAGAAAGTGTCTGATTTATCTGGAGGAGAAAAATCAAGACTCATGCTTAGCGAACTCATAACAGGCAGACCGAATTTTATGTTATTGGATGAGCCTACAAACCATATGGATATAAAAGCGAAGGAAACCTTGGAGGCAGCATTTAAAGCATATACAGGAACTATGCTTTTTGTATCTCATGACAGGTACTTTATATCTCAGGTTGCAGATGCGATTCTTGTGTTTGAAGAAGACAGGGTAATGTATTACCCATTTGGGTATGAGCATTATCTAACTCATTGCAAAACTCAGGATACAGAAGAATTGTCTGCTCTTATGGAGGCAGAGAATCAGGCGTTGGTGGCAGGACTGAGAGCTGTGCCTAAACCTGAGAGACACAGACTTCGTGAGATAAACACAGAGGAAGCCTATATTGACTGGCGGCTTAGACTGGCGGCAGAGCCAATAGAGAAAGCCAGGAGAAAAGTCAAGACTCATGCTGAGCGAACTCATAACAGGCAGACCGAATTTTATGTTATTGGATGAGCCTACAAACCATATGGATATAAAAGCGAAGGAAACCTTGGAGGCAGCATTTAAAGCATATACAGGAACTATGCTTTTTGTATCTCATGACAGGTACTTTATATCTCAGGTTGCAGATGCGATTCTTGTGTTTGAAGAAGACAGGGTAATGTATTACCCATTTGGGTATGAGCATTATCTAACTCATTGCAAAACTCAGGATACAGAAGAATTGTCTGCTCTTATGGAGGCAGAGAATCAGGCGTTGGTGGCAGGACTGAGAGCTGTGCCTAAACCTGAGAGACACAGACTTCGTGAGATAAACACAGAGGAAGCCTATATTGACTGGCGGCTTAGACTGGCGGCAGAGCCAATAGAGGAAGCCAGAGCAGAGGTGGATAGACAGCTTCTCATATGGGATGAAGAAAAGCTTAATGAAGCTATTGATAATTGGACATATGAGTGCCTTAAGTGGTACGATATGTATCTGGAGGAACTAAAGCTTTAAATAGCAGAAGAAATAATAAATATAGCATTTAGAAAATAGGAGACATTATATGTGGCTTAGCAAATATTTTGTGTATTTTGTAATATTCAGCTGTATGGGATGGATATATGAGAGTATTTACTGTACCTTGAGAGCAGGTAAATGGGAAAACAGAGGATTTCTGTATGGACCGTTGTGTCCAATATATGGAGCAGGCGGCGCAGGAATCACCATTATTTATGATTTAGTAACTGCAAATGGAGCGGTCTTTAAGTGGTGGCAGATTTTTCTTGTAGCGTTTTTTGGAAGTATAGTGCTTGAGTATGTTACTTCATGGGCATTGGAGAAACTGTTTCATGCATATTGGTGGGATTATCATGACAAGCCGCTTAACATAAATGGAAGAGTGTGTTTTCCCTATTCAGTAGGATTTGGAATTGCAGGACTGCTGGTAATTTACTACATAGCTCCATTTACCAAGTGGCTTACCCATTGGATGAATCCTATCATGTATGAATTGTTTGGACTTATATTTATGGCCCTTGTTGCAATAGATACCACACTTACAGTATCTGCACTCACAGATTTCAGCAATAATATTGTAAATTTGGAGGATTCTCTAAACAAGCGTATGGATGAGTTTTTCAATGGCGTATTTGAGAAAAAAGCACAGGCCAGCGAAATTATTGAAGATAAGAAGAATGAGGCTGCTTTGGCCATGGAAAATGCAAAACAGTCTGCAGAGTTGAGATACCAGACAGAGCGTGAGCGATTGTCGCGAGAGAAAGTGGAACAGCTCGTCAACAATATGGGTATATTCAGAAAGTCTGCCCTTAGGCGAGTTAAGGGATACCGTCATCCAAAGGTTGAGAAATCACATATGGAAGTATTCATTAAAGAGTTGGAACAGAGACTGAATTTGAAGAACAAAAACAGATAATCTGAATATGCAAGAGGGTATATTGCAAAAAATAAAAAATAATCCAAAAAATTAAAAAAAGTGCTTGACTCGAACCTATTCATTTGATATTATAATACACGGTTCGTTGGTCAAGCGGTTAAGACGCCGCCCTCTCACGGCGGAAACACGGGTTCGATTCCCGTACGGACTGCTCACTGTAAATTAATACAGCCCAACCCGAAGAACACTGACTTGAGCAGTGTTCTTTTTTTATCTCATGTTTTGGACTTTTCTGTTATGTATTATGATAAATATACACAAAATAATTGGAAAGTGGACTTTTTTATTTTTTATCTAAAACATTTTTCTAAAAAAATATGGATCTATTAGAAATATGGCATTTTTTAGTATATAAACAGCTGAATTTTAATATAAAAGTCCAATCAGGCAGTATGATAAGCGTAAAATTAAATTTTAAAAATGGAGGAATGCATACATGTATGACAACGAATATACAAAATGGGTAGCCTGTTGGGGAAATGCAACTTCAATTGCAGACCAGAAGGAAGCTATGTATGCCAAGGATATAACTCTTAGATACCCGGTTAGAATGGTTTTTGATGGAAGTGCACTTAGGCTTCATTTTTCAAATATTACGGGAACAGAACCTGTAACACTTTCAAAAGTATATGTGGAGAAAACACCAATTACTTTTGAAGGAAATACATGGGTTGAAATCCAGCAGGGCAAAGAAGTGACAAGTGATGAAATTGCATATGAGGTAAAGGCTGGAACTGATGTAAATATAAGTATTTATCTGGGTGAGATTACACAGATGAATTCCGGAGTACTTATTACGGGACCATTGTCAAAGGGATATTATTCCTATGGAGACTATGCACTTAGTGATGAACTTCCAGATGATTTTACTAGAAATACTAACTGGTTCTATTTTCTTAACACAATAGATGTGCTTACCAAGGAAGAGAATCATGCCTTTATATGCTACGGGGATTCAATCACAGCACAGTCATGGCCTGATTATCTGGCAATCAGATTGTGGAATGAAAATATCAGAAATGTATCTGTAATAAGAAGAGCTGTAAGTGGAACAAGAATTCTGCGCCAATATGACTGCATTACATATGCCGCCTATGGATTAAAGGGTGCTACCAGATTTCCGATTGAGATGGAAGTGGCTGGAGCAGATGCTGTAATTATTCAGCATGGCATAAATGATATCATTCATCCGGTAGGAGTGGAAGTGAACAAATTCAGACCATGGTCTGATATGCCTACAGCCGCTGATCTGATAGAGGGTGTGGAAAAAATATATATAAAGTATGCCAGAGAAAAAGGTTATAAGGTATACGGGGGAACACTACTTCCTATCTATGGTTGGCGAACCTATGAGAAGCTCAGAGAGGATGTTAAAAACCAGTTTAATGAATGGATTAGGACAACAGATTTGTTTGATGCCTGCATCGATTTCGATGCCGCTGTAAGGGATGGGAAGCACCCAGAAGCCTTTGCAGAGGGTAATGACAGCGGAGATCATCTGCATCCAAGTGAAAGAGCTTATGAGAAGATGGCCCATGCAATTCCTCTGGAACTGTTCGCGGGCTGCCCTCTCTAGGGGGCTGCCAATTTTAGATAACACAATATAAAGACAAGCATATATTATTTATTCGAAAAATTGTTTCTCATAAATATATATGCTTGTCTTCTATTTAGGTTTACGTTGGCAGCCCGATTTATTACTCCAGTTTATTTCACGGCTTGCTTGGTTTCTTTACAGGCTGCCCCGCATAATCGTACATAAAAAATGAAGACATATATTTCCGAGAAACAAAATTACAACAGTTCCGCGGCTCAAAGAGTAT
>CAMFPD010000038.1 GCA_945971355.1 uncultured Lachnobacterium sp. | reverse complement strand
GATTCGCCTTAGTCTCGTGGGCTCGGAGATGTGTATAAGAGACAGGCATGTATGATGGAAGGAGAGGATTCTGACTCTGCGGATGATAGGGCTTTTAACAACAAGTCTGTGTGGGCGAGAATAAGTGTAGTATTTGCCGGTCCGCTTTTTAATTTTATCATGGCGTTTATATTTTCATTTATAATTATAATGAGTATAGGCTATGACGAGGCGAAACTCAGTGATGTTCTAGAGGGATATTCAGCTGATGAGGCCGGGATGCAGGCAGGAGATGTAATTGTAAAAATGGATAATTATAATATTCATTTTTACAAGGAGATAAGCTTGTATTCTACTATACATTACGGAGAGAGTGTAGAAGTGACGTATTTAAGGGACGGTGAGAAAAAGACAACTACACTTGTACCAGTTTTTGATGAGGAAAGCCAGCGATATTTATATGGATTTGTTGGAACAGGACAGTATACTAAGGCAAATGTCGGTACGGCGTTAGTAAACAGTGTATATGAGGTGAAATATTGGATATACAGTACTGTTGAAAGCATCAAATTGTTGTTTACAGAGAGATTTGGGGTCAAGGATTTGAGTGGTCCGGTTGGAATTGTCCAAAATATTGGCGAAACTTATGATGAGAGTGTATCCAATGATGGGTATTTCTATGCATTCCTTAATATGCTTAATTGGGGTATCCTGTTGTCTGCAAATCTTGGAGTGATGAATTTGCTTCCGCTTCCAGCTTTAGATGGAGGCAGGCTGGTATTTTTGTTGATAGAGGTAATTCGAAGAAAGAAAATTGATCCTGAAAAAGAAGGCTATGTTCATTTCGTAGGAATTATCCTTTTATTCGTTTTGATGTTTATTGTAATGTTTAATGATATAAAAAATATCTTTGTATAGGAGATAAAACATATGAAGACACGTGAGATACACATTGGAAACAAGGTAATAGGTGGGGGTAATCCTATACTTATTCAGTCTATGACTAATACAAAAACAGAGGATGTTAAAGGAACTGTAGCACAGATTAATGCACTTGCCAGTGCAGGCTGTGATATTATCCGCTGTGCAGTGCCAACAATGGAGGCTGCTACTGCATTAAAAGAAATCAAACAAAGTATTTCTATTCCTCTTGTTGCAGATATTCATTTTGATTATAAGCTTGCAATTGCAGCTATGGAAAATGGAGCTGACAAGATTAGAATTAATCCAGGTAATATTGGTTCTGTTGAAAGAGTACAAGCTGTTGTAGATGTTGCGAAGGAGAAAAATATTCCAATTCGTGTGGGTGTCAACAGTGGCTCACTCGAGAAGAATCTTGTAGAAAAATATAATGGTGTTACAGCTGAAGGAATTGTTGAGAGTGCGTTAGACAAGGTTCAGTTAATTGAGAGTATGGGATATGATAATCTTGTTATAAGTATCAAATCCTCTGACGTTCTTATGTGTGTGAAGGCACATGAGCTTATTTCACAAAAAACTAATTATCCGCTTCATGTTGGAATTACGGAAGCTGGGACATTGATAAGTGGAAATATTAAATCATCAATCGGTCTGGGGCTTATCTTAAGTCAGGGAATAGGTGATACAATTAGAGTTTCGTTGACTGGTGATCCATTGGAGGAGATAAAGTCAGCCAAGCTTATTCTAAAAACCTTAGGACTTAGAAAGGGTGGAATAGAAGTTGTGTCCTGTCCTACCTGTGGTAGAACAAAAATTGATCTTATTGGCCTTGCAAATCAAGTGGAAACTATGGTTTCCGGTTATCCTTTAGATATTAAGGTTGCAGTAATGGGGTGTGTAGTAAATGGCCCTGGCGAGGCAAAGGAAGCTGATATAGGAATAGCAGGTGGAATTGGAGAGGGGCTTATTATTAAACACGGAGAAGTATACAAAAAGGTTCCAGAGGATGAATTGCTATCGGCCCTTAAATATGAGTTAGATAATTGGAGTGAGTAATTTTGGCAAAATCGTTCAAGGATGTTTTTCCTACATTAAAACTTGATAATGAAATAACAGAGCTTCTAAATGATGCTGAGGTTACTAAAATAAGTGCGAATCATGAACATGATCATATTCGCATTTATTTGCGTGCAAAAAGACTTATTTTCAAGAAAAAAATATGGAAGCTTGAGGAGGCTATTCAGAGTCAGATCTTTGCGGGAAAGAACCTAAAGATTACAATAATTGAGTCGTATCAGCTTTCGGAACAATATACTCCAAGAAGCTTAATGGATGTATATAAAGACAGTATTCTGGATGAGATTAATAAGTATAGTGTTCTGGAATACAATCTGCTTAGAACCGCGGACATGATGTTTACTGATGATTATCATATGATAATGACATTAGATGAAACAATAATTGCCAAGACGCGAACCAATGAGATAATAGAATTTTTAGAGAAAGTTGTATGTGAAAGATGTGGTTTTGATTTCCATATTGAAGTAGCGTACAGACAACCTGAGGAGAGTAAATATCGCAAAAATTCTGAAAAGCAGATACAACAGGAAGTAGAAAACATTATTTCAAGGACTAAGTTTGCCCTAAGGGGGAATGATGAAAGTTCATCCGATGACAATTCAGAGGGCAAAAAAGATGAAGGAATGTTTGTTGATAATTCTACAAATTCGAATACTTTTAATTCAAATTCGACAAGCGATGCAGGAAATCCTTCAAAAAATAAAGAGCAGGCGACTATTCAAAATGCTGCATCCACGGGAGAAAAAGCAGACAAGAAGATAGAGGATAAAAAGCCAGAAAAGAAATTTGAGCGTAAATTTGAGAAAAAGGGAGAATTTCGTCGTAAGTACGATAACGATCCTGATGTTATCTATGGTAGAGGCTTTGATGATGAAACAATTGACATTGAAAAAATTGATGGCCCAATAGGAGAGGTTTGTATTCGTGGTAAGGTGTTAAGTGTAGATACCAGAGAAATTCGAAACGAGAAAACCATCATTATTTTTTCTCTTACAGACTTTACGGATACAATTGTTTTAAAGATGTTTGCCAGAAATGATGATGTACCAGAGCTTTTAGATGATATCAGCAAGGGAAAATTCCTAAAAGTAAAAGGTGTGGCAACTATTGATAAGTTTGACAGTGATTTGACAATTGGTTCAATTGTTGGGGTTAAGAAAATATCTGATTTCACAACAGTCAGAATGGACAACAGTGCAGAGAAAAGAGTGGAGCTTCACTGCCATACCAAGATGAGCGATATGGATGGAGTGTCTGATGTAAAGGATATTGTAAAAAGAGCTATGAAATGGGGCCATAAAGCTATTGCTATCACAGACCATGGAGATGTGCAGGCTTTCCCTGACGCTAATCATGCAATTGATGACACATTTAAGGTTATATATGGTGTTGAGGCATACCTTGTTGACGACACAAAGGACATTGTAGAAAATAGCCATAACCAGTCTATCGATGACAATTATGTGGTTTTTGATATTGAAACAACTGGGTTTAGCCCGGAAGTAAATAAGATTATAGAAATAGGAGCTGTAAAGGTTTCAGCTGGTAAAATTGTAGATCGATTCTCTACTTTTGTTAATCCACAGGTGCCTATTCCATTTAGAATAGAACAGCTTACATCAATAAGAGATGATATGGTAATTGATGCGCCATTAATAGAAAACATTCTTCCTGAGTTTATGGAATTTTGTAAAGACTGTACAATGGTTGCCCATAATGCTGACTTTGATATGAGCTTTATAAAAAAGAACTGTGAATTGTTAGGTATTGAATGTGCTCCTACAATAATCGATACAGTTGCCTTAGCCCGAGTTCTTTTACCTCAACTAAATAGATTTAAGCTTGATACTGTTGCAAAGGCATTAAATATTTCATTAGATCATCATCACAGAGCTGTGGATGATGCAGCATGTACTGCTGAAATTTTCGTGAAATTTGTTCAGATGTTACATGATAGGGGAATTGAAACTCTTGATGAAGTAAAGGATATGGCCAGGTCATCTGTTAACAATATAATGAAAATGCCTACATATCATGCAATTATACTTGCAACCTGTGATCAGGGAAGAACTAATCTATATAGATTAACTTCCCTTGCACATATTAAGTATTACAACAGAAGACCAAGAATTCCAAAGTCTGAATTTATAAAGTACAGAGATGGACTTTTGATTGGTTCAGCCTGTGAAGCAGGTGAATTATATAAAGCAATCTTAAATGGCCGACCGCAGGAGGAGATTACCAGACTTGTAGAGTTCTATGATTATCTGGAAATTCAGCCATTAGGAAATAATGCGTTTATGATTCGTGATGAGGATTCTCCTATTGCAGATGATAATGATCTGATTGATATAAATAAGAGAATAGTTAAGCTTGGTGAACAATTTAACAAGCCTGTTGTTGCAACCTGTGACGTTCATTTTCTTGACCCAGAGGATGAAATATATAGACGAATAATTATGGCAGGTAAAGGATTTAAGGATGCGGATGATCAGGCGCCACTTTTCCTTAGGACAACCGAAGAAATGCTCAAGGAATTTGAGTATCTTGGCAGTGCAAAAGCAGAGGAAATTGTAGTTACAAATACAAACAAAATTGCAGATATGTGTGAGAGAATTTCTCCAGTAAGACCAGATAAGTGTCCACCTGTAATTTTGAATTCAGATGATATGCTTAGGGATATTTGTTATACAAAGGCACACCGAATGTACGGAGAGGAACTGCCACCTATCGTAAAGGAAAGATTGGATCGAGAACTTAACTCAATTATTTCCAATGGATATGCCGTTATGTATATTATAGCCCAGAAACTGGTATGGAAATCAAATGAGGATGGATATCTGGTTGGTTCCAGAGGTTCCGTAGGTAGTTCATTTGTTGCCACGATGTCTGGTGTTACAGAAGTAAATCCTCTTCGTGCGCACTATCTGTGTAAATACTGTAAATACAGTGAATTTGACTCAGAGGAAGTATTATCCTATTCAGGACGAGGCGGTTGTGATATGCCGGATAAGATATGTCCAAAGTGTGGAAAGCCACTCACGAAGGAAGGGTTTGATATTCCGTTTGAAACTTTCCTTGGATTTAAGGGAAATAAAGAGCCTGATATTGATCTTAACTTCTCTGGTGAATATCAGAGTAAGGCACATAAGTACACAGAGGTTATTTTCGGAGAAGGTCAGACATACAAAGCCGGAACCATAGGTACTCTGGCTGATAAAACAGCTTTTGGTTACATAAAGAATTATTATGAAGAACGCGGTGTCAGAAAAAGAAATTGTGAGATTGACAGAATTGTTGAAGGCTGTGTAGGAGTCAGAAGAACAACGGGACAGCATCCGGGAGGAATTGTAGTTCTCCCAATGGGAGAGGAGATTAATACCTTTACTCCGGTTCAGCACCCTGCTAACGATATGACTGTGGACATTACAACAACACACTTTGATTATCATTCTATAGATCATAACCTTTTGAAGCTTGATATACTGGGACACGACGATCCAACCATGATTCGAATGCTTCAGGATTTAACGGGGGTGGATCCAACACAGATTCCTTTGGATGATAAAGCTGTGATGTCTCTGTTCCAGAATACATCTGCTCTTGGCATTAGTCCTGAGGATATTGATGGAACACCTCTCGGTGCTCTTGGAATCCCTGAATTTGGAACTGACTTTGCTATGGGAATGTTAATCGACACTCAGCCGAAGGAATTTTCGGATTTGATTAGAATAGCAGGATTATCTCATGGTACTGATGTTTGGCTCGGAAATGCTCAGACATTAATCGAGGAGGGGACAGCTACAATTTCTTCATGTATTTGTACCAGAGATGATATCATGACCTATCTGATTTCCATGGGACTTGAATCGGAAAGAGCATTTAAGATTATGGAGAATGTCAGAAAGGGTGTTATTGCAAAGGGAAAATGTAAAGATTGGCCAGAGTGGAAAGCTGATATGATTGCGCATGGTGTTCCAGACTGGTATATCTGGTCCTGTGAGAAAATCAAATATATGTTCCCTAAGGCCCATGCGGCAGCATATGTTATGATGGCATGGAGAATTGCCTATTGTAAGGTGTTTTATCCTCTTGCTTATTATGCGGCATATTTTTCTATAAGAGCTACTGGTTTTTCATATGAACTGATGTGTCAAGGAAAAGAGAGACTTGAAGTGTATATGGAAGATTATAAAAAACGTAAGGATACGCTGTCTAAAAAGGAACAGGATACTTTTAAGGATATGCGATTAGTTCATGAAATGTATGCAAGAGGATTTGAATTCGAAAAGCTGGACATATACACAGCACATCCAAACCGTTTCCAGATTGTTCATGGCAAGCTTATGCCTTCTTTGAACAGTATTGATGGACTTGGAGATAATGCGGCAGTAAATATTGCAGAAGCTGCAAAGGATGGTCCGTTTTTATCTAAGGATGATTTTAGGGAAAGAACAAAAACATCCAAGACCGTCATCGATTTGATGGCAGATCTTGGACTGTTTGGTGACATACCTGAATCTAATCAGCTTTCACTATTTGATTTTGGTGCATAGCTATTCATCAACTCCAGGATGAAACTCAGTAATTTGTCCTGGATTGACAGTTGGAGTACAATACATGGTTCCAGTCATGAAATCTTTAAAATAAATGTTATATGATGTGACATTAATCGCTGTATACTCACCGATGGCCAGGGTTCTCGACTCTGAGCCATCGTTTTTAATTATACAAAGAGCTGGCTGTTCACCAGTTCTCTGATAGTAAATATTGCTGCCATACACATTGTATAGTTCTATACTATCAGTTGTCAGAGTTGTTGGATTAATATTTTCCAGGTTAGTATGTACAAGTGCATTTTTTTGGTCCACATCAAGATAATATGCTTCTTTATTATCAATTACTGTTGGTTTATAGCAGTGACAGTTATAAATAGTTGAGGCGGTGTTTGAGGCAGTGTTGAAGCGCATCAGGGCACCTGTTGTAGGACTGTTAAAATAGAAATACTGTCCAACACTGCTACATGTGAAAGCGTAATCCATTTGAACCATATGAGGATCCTTTCCGTCAATTCCAACCACATACAGGCTTGTAGCATTTTCATTATCATAATGGAGATAGTAAACATAGTTTCCTATAAGCGTTGCATAGATGCAAGGCGCCTCATCCAATATTGTTAGATTTTTTCCATCTCTGTCTATTCGGCAAAGACTATTGTTGTTGAATGAAAAGTATGAATATTCATTGTCTGATTTACTGTTTTTCTTATTATTGTTTCTGACATAGTACACATAATTACTGTCAGCATTTATGTACATAGCATTATCTTCACACAGTTTTTTTAGGTTTCCCCCTGAAGAATCCATAGAATACAAGTAATTATGATCATCAGGATTAGCAAAAAATACTTTTCCATCATTTTCACAAAATAGACCTGCATTATACAGATTGCCAGCTGTATTTCCATTTACATATCCGTCATTATATTTAGTTTTGTTGTTATATCTTGAAATGCATATGTAAACAATAGCTAAAATAATTATTATAACAAACAGTATTTTAAAAATTTTTTTCTTCATATGAATTTCCTCCATATAAAAATTATAACTTTTGGCTAGTTTTCTTTCAAGACACACTTGCCTTTAAACCAAGGTTGGCTTATTATTTTTTTAGGAAATGGAAGGGCATGGATATTATTATGAAAGATTTACTGGTTTTAAGGGAAGAGATTGATAAAATAGACAAACAGATTGTTGATTTATATGAGAAAAGAATGGAAATATCAGCTGGTGTGGCTGAATACAAAATCAATACAGGGAAAAAGGTTTTTGATAAGGAGAGAGAAAACCAGAAGCTTGAGACACTAACCGGATTTGCTTCATCCGAATTTACTAAGAATGGTATAAGAGAGTTGTTCGAGCAGATAATGGCAATGAGCAGAAAGAAACAGTATCAGCTTCTCACAGAACATGGAATAGTTGAGAGTGATTACATGAATGAGGTTTCAGAATTTGATTTTTCTAATGCCAGAATAGTATTTCAGGGTGTTGAAGGAGCTTATAGCCAGCAGGCAATGAATAAATTCTTTGGTAAGGATTGTGACAGCTATAATGTGGAAACATGGAAGGATGCAATGGAGGCAATCAAAAATGGAGAGGCTGATTACGCTGTTTTACCTATTGAAAATTCATCTGCCGGCATAGTGTCTGAAAACTATGATTTGTTAGTAGAATATGAGAATTACATTATTGGAGAACAGATAATCAGGATTGATCATTGTTTGCTTGGACTTCCAGGCGCAGATATCTCAAAGATAAAAAAAGTATATTCACATCCACAAGCACTGATGCAGTGCAGTGATTATCTGGATGAGCATAGAGATTGTGAGAAAATCAGTGTTAAGAATACAGCATTATCTGCAAAAATCATAAAGGATGAAAATGATATAACTCATGCTGCAATTGCCAGCAGAATAACAGCTGATATATATGGTCTAAGTGTTTTGGATGATGCAATTCAGAACAATAAAAACAATTCGACTCGTTTTATTATTGTATCAGGAAAGAAGGAATATGAGAGTTCAGCAAGCAAGATTAGTATCTGCTTCGAAATACCTCATGAGAGTGGCTCGTTATATCATATGCTTTCACATTTTATATATAATGGAATCAATATGGTAAATATTCAGTCCAGACCAATTAAGGATAGAAACTGGGAATATCGTTTCTTTATAGATTTTGAAGGAAATCTGAAGGATAATGCGGTGCTAAATGCACTTAGAGGCTTAGAGGAGGAAACACTTTCTCTTAAAATATTAGGTACATACTAAGTATTGGGGGAATATAAATGGCAGTGACAGTTTTTGCATCTGTATATATTGGAAGCTTTGAAATATCATTAAAAATATTTGAAATTTCTCAAAAAAATAAAATGAAGGAAATTGATTATGTGAGGGCTCATCTTGATTTGGGTAAGGATGCATATCAAAATGGCTCAATTGGATATGAGCTTGTTGATAATCTCTGTGAAATTCTGGTTGAATTTAAAACCATAATGGATGGATACAAAGTAGATAGTTATGAAGCATATGCATCTGCTATTATGAGAGATATATCTAACGAGGCCTTTGTGCTTGACCAAATCCAGCTTAGAACAGGCTTCGTTATCAAGGTAATCAGTAACTCTGAGCATAGATTTATAAGCTACAAATCGGTTGCTGCCAGAAAAGAATTTGAAGAAATGATTCAAACTTCTGCTGCTGTAATTGACATTGGGGGAGCCAGTATTCAGATAACACTGTTTAAAAATGGTGAATTAATTACCACGCAGCATATGGAGGTTGGAACGGTAAGACTTAGAAGTATTCTGTATAAGCCAGGGATGTCTGAAAATTCATATCAGAAGCAGCTGGAAGAATACCTTAATAAGAAATTTGAGGTTCTCAGAGCATTATATTTTGAAAATGGTGTAGATTATATTATTTTTATGAACGACCATGGATTAGAGCTTATAAACAGAATTGAGAAGGATAATAAGCTTGATAATCTGATTAAAGGAGATAAATTCACCAGATATTTGGAAAAAATACAGAAGAAATCTTTGTCTGATATGATAAGAGAGCTTAATATATCTGATGAAAGAGATACCCTGATGGTACCGTCGCTTATGTTGTTTAAGACATTAGTGCTAAATTTGAATGCTTCGAAGGTGTGGATTCCAGGTGTTGACATCAATGATGGCATTGCATTTGATTATGCAGAGAGAAATTGTTTTGTGAAAGCAGCACATGATTTTAGAGCTGATATTATCTCAGCAGCAAAATACATGTCAGCTCATTATAACAGTCATTCTCCTCATATAGAGGCACTTAAAGTATTATCAATGAAAATTTTTGACACAATACGAAAACAAAACGGATTAACAGAGAGAGATAAATTACTCCTTGAAGTATCAGTAATTCTTCATGACTGTGGTAAGTTTGTAAGTCTTGTTAACAGTGCCCAATGTGCGTACGAGATTATAATGGCTTCAGAGATTATTGGATTAACACACTTAGAAAGAGAGATAGTAGCACTTACAATACTTTACAATTCTACACAATTAGATTTGTACGAAGATTTGTCAGATCGGATAGATTACGACAGTTATTTGAAAGTGGCTAAGCTTTCTGCAATACTTAGAGTGGCAAATGCTCTTGACCAGAGTCATAAGCAGAAATTCAAAAATGTAAAAACATCGCTCAAAGGAAGAGAGTTGATTATAACCCTTGAGGCTTTTGAAGATATTTCTTTGGAGAAAGCGTTGTTTGAAAATAAAACTGCATATTTTGAAAATGTATTTAGTATAAAACCTGTATTAAAGCAAAAGAAAATATATGATGTATAGGTGGTGGTAATATGGACAAAATAGATTTTACAAACCCAGAGTACTATGAAAATAGAGAATTGAGCTGGATAAAGTTTGATCAGAGAGTTCTTGAAGAAGCAAGGGATAAGAATATACCGTTGCTGGAGAGAGTGAAATTTTTAAGCATTGTATCTTCAAATCTTGATGAGTTCTTCATGGTAAGAGTTGCATCTTTGAAGGATATGGTTCATGCAAATTATAAAAAGAAAGACATTGCAGGAATGACTGCGCAGGAACAGCTTGTGGCAATCAATAATGATACAAGGGATATGGTTGATACACAGTATTCTACATATACAAGGTCTATAATTCCTTTGCTCAATAATGAGGGGATATATGTTATTGATTCTCATGAGATGCTAAGTTATGAGCAGGGTGAATTTGTAGATAGATATTTTATGGAGAGTGTTTATCCTGTTTTGACACCTATGGCAGTTGATGCCTCAAGACCTTTTCCATTAATAAGAAATAAAACACTGAATATAGCGGCTCTTCTTGCGAATAAGCAGAATAAAAAAGAAACAGTTTTTGCAACTGTTCAGGTACCGGGAGTGCTTCCAAGATTGGTTCAGATTCCATCGGTGAATAATGCAAAAAACTTCATTTTACTTGAACAGATTATAGAGAGAAATATAGGAAAGCTATTTTCGAATTACAAGGTATTGTGTGCTTACCCATATAGAATTATGCGAAATGCCGATTTGACTATTGATGAGGAAGAGGCATCTGATTTATTAAAAGAAATTCAAAACAAGCTTAAGATGCGCCAGTGGGGAGAAGTAATACGTCTTGAAGTTGAGGCCGGAATAGACGCAAAGCTTCTTAGATTCTTAAAGAGCGAGTTTAAGGTTGCAGATGCCGATGTATTTGAAATACCTGGACCAATTGATTTGACTGTACTTATGAAACTGTATGGAATTGACGGATATGACCATTTAAGATATGTTCAGCCAGTTCCGCAGAAAGTTCCTGAAATAGAGCCAGGTGAGGATATTTTCGAAGCTATAAGAAAGTCCGATATATTTTTGCATCATCCATATCAGACCTTTGATCCTGTTGTGGATTTTATCAGACAGGCTTCAAAGGATCCGGATGTGTTGGCTATAAAGCAGACATTGTACCGAGTTAGTGGTAATTCCCCAATTATTAGTTCCCTGGCACAGGCGGCAGAAAATGGAAAGCAGGTAACTGTATTAGTTGAGTTAAAAGCCAGATTTGATGAGGAACATAATATTGTATGGGCAAAGAAGCTTGAACAGGCAGGCTGTCATGTAATATATGGACTTGTAGGTTTGAAAACTCATAGTAAGATTGCACTTGTTGTCAGAAAAGAAGAGGATGGAATCAGAAGATATGTTCATCTAGGTACAGGAAATTATAATGATTCCACTGCAAAATTGTACACAGACTGTGGTATTTTTACCTGCAAGGAATCAATAGGCGAGGATGCAACTGCGGTATTTAATATGTTGTCAGGCTATTCTGAACCATTGTCATGGAATGAGCTTATTTTGGCACCATATTGGCTTAGAGATAAATTTCTGTATCTAATAAAGCGAGAGATAAAGCATGTGAAGGCTGGAAAAGAGGGCAGGATTATTGCAAAGATGAATTCATTGTGTGATCCTGGAATAATTGCAGCCTTATATGAAGCCTCTGCTGCAGGTGTTAAAATTGATTTAATTGTCAGAGGTATATGTTGTCTCAAGGTGGGAATTCCTGGTGTTAGTGAGAATATTTCTGTCAGATCAATTGTCGGAAATTTCCTGGAGCATAGTAGAATTTTTTATTTTGAAAATGGCGGAAATGAAGATGTATATATGGGAAGTGCAGACTGGATGCCAAGAAATCTTGACAGAAGAGTAGAGATTATCTTCCCTGTACTTGAGGATTCCTTAAAGGAAAAGGCTATACATATTCTCGACGTGGAATTGAAAGACAATGTAAAAGCTAGAGTATTGGAATCTGATGGAAATTATGTTAGAATTGACAAGAGAGGTAAAAGCCTTATTAATTCACAGAGAGTCTTCGTTGAGGAAGCAGAACTTGCTATACCAAAGAGTGATGATGGTCAGAAGGGAAGAATTTTCGTCCCGGCAGAACCATTGTAATTATAAAATAAAATTGTGAAATTAACAAAAAAAGGTTGACACCTGAATAACCATGTGTTATTGTCTAATAGTTGTAAGAAAACAAAGTAGAGTATCCACTCTCACCTAAGCGCAAATGAGCGACTTAGTGTTAATATTTCGAGCATTTTTGTGTTAGAGATTGTATAGTGGATAGTCTGCCTATCCACTATTTTTTATGGAGGTACAAAACCATTAGCGAATTAATGATTAATGAACAGATCAGAGATAAGGAAGTTCGATTGGTTGGTGCAGATGGAGAACAGTTAGGAATTGTTTCTTCAAAGGAAGCTCAGAGGATTGCTGATGAGGCAGGACTCGATCTTGTTAAGATTGCTCCAAATGCAAAACCACCTGTATGTAAGGTGATTGATTATGGTAAATATCGTTACGAGCAGGCTCGTAAGGAAAAGGATGCCAAAAAGAAACAGAAAACTGTTGAACTGAAAGAGATTCGTCTCTCTCCAAACATTGAAGCAAACGACTTGAACACAAAGGTTAATGCTGCAAAGAAATTCCTTGCAAAAGGAAATAAGGTTAAAATCACACTTCGTTTCAGAGGTCGTGAGATGGCTCACATGAATTCTAGCAAGCACATTCTTGATGACTTTGCTGAGAGTCTTGCTGATGTAGCAGTAGTGGAAAAAGCGCCTAAGATCGAAGGAAGAAGTATCGGTATGGTGCTGGCAGAAAAGAGATAACAATTAAGGAGGAATACACAATGCCAAAAATGAAAACAAGCAGAGCAGCTGCAAAACGTTTCAAACTTACAGGAACAGGAAAGTTAAAGAGAAATAAAGCTTATAAGAGACATATCTTAACAAAGAAGTCAACAAAGACTAAGAGAAATCTTAGAAAGGCTGCTATGACAGACCAGACAAATGTTAAGAATATGAAGAAGATTTTACCATACTTATAAGATTTATTTTAAGGAGGAAATAGATAATGGCAAGAATTAAAGGCGGTATCGGCGCTAAGAAAAGACATAATAGAACATTAAAATTAGCAAAGGGTTACAGAGGTGCTCGTTCAAAACAGTACAGAGTAGCTAAGCAGTCAGTTATGAGAGCTTTGACAAGTTCTTATGCTGGACGTAAAGAGAGAAAGAGACAGTTCCGTCAGTTATGGATTGCACGTATCAACGCAGCAGCTCGTATGAACGGACTTTCATATAGCCAGTTTATGCACGGATTAAAGTTAGCAAATGTTGACCTTAACCGTAAAGTATTAGCTGATATGGCTGTTACAGATGCAGCTGGATTTGCAAAATTAGTTGAGCTTGCAAAAACAAAGTTAGCTTAATTGCTAGGTGAGCTTAGATTAAAGCAAACTATAATATAAAAGGTACACACTACATTTGGTGCGTACCTTTTTTTGCGTTCCTATATTCTTTTGGAGACATACCCTTTATTTTGTGAAAAGTTTTCGAAAAATATAATCCATTGTCAAAGCCTATAGAATTGGCAATGGCTGTAACAGAAAGTGAGGAATGTTCTAAAAGATAACAAGCCTGTTTAATCCTAAAATCTGTTAAATACTCCTTTGGAGATGTGCCAAGTACGGCTTCGAAGGATCTGAATAGATGGCTTCGGCTCAATCCCACATAGGAAGCTATATCTTCAACAGTTATAGGATAAGAGTAGTTGGACGATATATATTCGATTCCTTTTTGGACATAGTTTGATGCTGAATTCTGTGAAGTTTGCTTGCTGGAATGATGCATAAACACGGCAAGTGTAGTATACAGCCGGCCTGTCATTTCCACAGCATGTTCGAAGCTATTTCCTCGAGCATCATATATATGTAGGATTTGGCCTTTTATTTTTTCACCCTCAGGGGTGTTTTTTATAACAGGAGATTCTTTTGTGAAATCTGTAGCTTGTAAAATAATTGCAGCATCACTGCCAGCGAATCCGACCCATGTATATTCCCAAGGGTCATTTTCGTCAGCGGTGTATATAACTTCTGTGTTAGGATATACAAGGAAGGCGTCTCCTGCAACTAACTCA
>CAMFPD010000037.1 GCA_945971355.1 uncultured Lachnobacterium sp. | reverse complement strand
TTATCACAAAGTGGTGTTCTCTTTTAATTGTATCCGAATAAAATTTTACGCTAGCGCCTAAAGTGTGTGTTGAGCGTTAAATAAAACTTTTTAATATGATTGTTTATACTTTTTTAATTGTATTCCTCGCTGGTATTGATAAAATAGACGGTATACGTATTTATCCATATTATGGAAACCCAATAAGTCTATGAAAGGAATTGGCTATGAGTAAAATTTTTAAGAATTTGATTCCATACTGGCGATGGATTATTGTGATTTTTGTTTTCCTATTTGCTCAGGCATACTGCGATTTGGCATTACCAGAGTACACATCCAATATTATTGATGTGGGTATACAAAATCATGGTATCGAGCATATTCTTCCAATAGAAATTACAGAGGAAGATTATCAGATGGCTCAGACATTTATGCTTGAGGATGAGAAAGAGAAGTTTGCTGACTGCTATTCTGATGAAACAGAAAGCCAAGACAATATAGATGGTGGTAATGAAACAGGCAGCGCAGGGGAGACTGTAGGAAAATCCTACAAGCTTATTGCTGATGAGGATACACTTGATAAGATGGATGAGGAGCTGATTGTTCCTATTGTAATGGCTTATCAGGTATTCCAGTCAGGTCAGAAGATGGATGTGGATGCATCTGCTATTCCACAAGGGGTGGAACTGACAGATGACATTGTAGACCAGATTAGGTCAGGTGTGCAGGACAAGATTGACGCAGTTGGATCATCTACTCTTAAATCCATGGGTGTTGCTTTTGCAACAAAGTGTGACGAAAATGCAGGCGTAGATGTGGATGGAAACCAGATAGCATATCTCTGGAAAACAGGTGGCAAGATGTTTGTTTTCGCGGTAGTTATGCTAATTTCGGCAGTGGTTGTTGGATATGCGGCATCGAGAGTTGGTGCTGGAATTGGTAGGGATTTGAGAGAGAAAACTTTCTCGAATGTTGTTGGTTTTTCAAATGCTGAGATTAACAAGTTCTCCACAGCATCGCTTATCACACGAAGCACCAATGACATACAGCAGATTCAGATGGTTACGTCAATGATGCTCCGTATGGTGCTTTATGCACCTATCGTAGGGATTGGTGGAATCATAAAAGTGGCAAACACAAAATCTGGTATGGAGTGGATTATTGCTGTTGCGGTAATCGCTATCCTGGTTTTTATGTTTACACTTGTAAGCATTGCGATGCCGAAGTTTAAAATCATGCAGACACTGGTTGACAAAGTGAACCTTGTATCACGTGAGATACTTACAGGGCTTAGCGTTATCAGAGCATTTGGACGTGAGAAGGAAGAGGAAAAACGATTTGATGAAGCAAACCGTGAGCTTACACGTACACAGCTTTTTACAAATCGAGTTATGACCTTTATGATGCCTGGTATGTCCATGATTATGTATTGTATCACACTTGGAATTGTTTGGATTGCAGCAGGCAGAATTGATAATGGCTCAATGCAGGTTGGTACTATGACAGCGTTTATTACATATTCTATGATGATTGTTATGTCATTCCTTATGCTGTCTGCTATGTCCATTATGCTTCCTAGAGCTGGTGTGGCTGCTGATCGTATTGATGAGGTCATAAAGACACAGAGCTCTATTGATAGTCCGAAGAATCCAGTTACAGTGGAAAATCATAAGGGTGTTATCAAATTCAACCATGTTGATTTCAGATATCCAGGGGCAAAGGAGGATGTACTATCTGACATAGATTTTGTGGCGGAGCCAGGAAAGACTACAGCTATAATTGGAAGTACAGGTTGTGGTAAGTCAACTCTTGTGAATCTGATTCCACGATTCTATGATGTGACAGGAGGTTCAATTGAGCTTGATGGTCATGATATCAGAGATTATTCCCTGGAGGAGCTGCGTGAGGTAATTGGATTTGTACCACAGAAGGGTATTCTTTTCTCGGGAACCATAGCTTCTAACCTCAGATTTGGAAATAGCAATGCTTCCGATGAAGAGATAGAAAAGGCAGCAGAGATTGCTCAGGCAACAGAGTTTATCGAGAACAAAAATGACAAATATGACAGCTCTATTGCACAGGGTGGTTCTAACGTATCAGGAGGACAGAAGCAGAGACTTGCCATTGCAAGAGCTATTGCAAAAAATCCTAATATATATGTATTTGATGACAGCTTTTCAGCTCTTGATATGAAGACTGATGCAAAATTGCGTGGAGCTCTTTCGGATGTGACAAAAAATGCAGCTGTTATCATAGTTGCCCAGCGTATCAGCACAATTTTACATGCTGACCAGATTTTAGTACTTGATGATGGAAAGATTGTTGGTAAGGGAACTCATAAGGAACTGCTCAAGGATTGTGATGTGTATATGCAGATTGCACAGTCGCAGCTATCAGCTAAGGAACTGGGACTTACTGAAGAACATGTGGCAGCGGAAGGAGACGGTTTAAGCCAAGATGTCAATGGTACAGATGCATATGAAAATGCAGATAATAGTATAGACGAAAATAGAAGTCATGAAGTAAGTGGTAAGGAGGGCATGTAAAATGAGTGAAAAAATGAATCAGAGTAAAATGCCTTCCAGAAAACCACGAGGCCCTATGGGACATGGTCCGGGAATGGTTGAGAAACCGAAGGACTTCAAAGGCTCTACAAAGAAGCTTTCCCAGTATCTGGGCAGATACTGGGGGGCAATTATAGCGGTTGTGATTTTTGCCGCTGTTTCAACGATTTTTTCTGTTGCTGGTCCTAAGGTTATGGGAAAGGCTACTACAGCACTTGCTGAGGGGCTTATGAACAAAATCGCTGGTACTGGCGGCATAGATTTTGAATATATCGCAAAGGTGCTTCTGTTCACACTGGGACTTTATGTAATTAGTGCATTGTTTATGTTTGCCCAGGGAATTATTATGACAAACATCACCCAAAAGACCTGCTACAGAATGCGTAAGGATATAACTGCAAAAATTAACCGTATGCCTATGAAATATTTTGAGTCAAGGACATACGGTGAGGTGCTTTCGCGTATCACAAATGATGTGGATACACTGGGACAGAGCTTGAATCAGAGCATTACGCAGATTATCACATCGGTTGCGACACTGATTGGTACACTTGTTATGATGATTTCTATTTCACCACTTATGACAGTGATTTCACTTGTTATATTGCCGATTTCAGCAATGCTTATTTCTTTTGTAATAAAGCATTCTCAGAAATATTTCAGGCAGCAGCAGGAGTATCTGGGTCATGTCAATGGTCAGGTGGAGGAAGTATATGGTGGTCACCTTGTAATAAAGGCTTATAACAAGGAGGCTGAGACTATTAAGACCTTCAAGGAAACAAATGATATTCTCTATAAATCTGCTTGGAAATCCCAGTTCCTATCAGGCCTTATGATGCCTATCATGCAGTTTGTGGGTAACTTAGGATATGCAGGTGTTGCTATATCAGGTGGTATTCTTGCAATAAAAAATGTAATTACAATCGGTGATATTCAGGCTTTCATACAGTATGTAAAGAATTTTACACAGCCTATTCAGCAGATTGCTCAGGTGGCAAATCAGCTGCAGTCTATGGCAGCCGCTTCGGAGCGTGTATTTGATTTCCTTGAGGAAGAAGAGGAGGATGTAACTGTAGAAAATCCTGTAAAGCTGGACTGTATAGAGGGTAGTGTGGAGTTTTCACATGTTCATTTTGGATATAATCCAGACCAGACTATTATCAATGATTTCTCAGCAAAGGTGAAGCCGGGACAGCAAGTTGCCATTGTGGGACCTACAGGTGCAGGAAAGACAACAATGGTTAAGCTTCTTATGAGGTTTTACGATGTTACTTCAGGTGCTATTTTGGTGGATGGACATGATATCAGAGAGTATAATCGTACTGAATTAAGAGATGCATTTGGTATGGTTCTTCAGGATACATGGCTTTTCAAGGGAACTATTATGGAAAATATCAGATACGGACGTCTTGATGCCACTGATGAGGAGGTTATTGCAGCTGCAAAAGCGGCTCATGCTCATCACTTTATCCAGACATTGCCTGGTGGATATGATATGGAGCTTAATGAGGATGCTTCAAATGTATCCCAGGGACAGAAACAGCTGCTTACTATTGCCAGAGCAATCCTTGCTGACAATAGGATTCTTATCCTTGATGAGGCTACATCTTCTGTTGATACACGTACAGAAATCCGTATCCAGAAGGCTCTTGATAACCTGATGAAGGGCAGAACAAGCTTTGTTATCGCCCATAGACTTTCCACAATCAAGAATGCCGATATGATTCTTGTTATGAAAGATGGAGATATCATTGAGCAGGGGACACATGATGAGCTTCTTGCGAAAAATGGATTTTATGCTGGATTATATAATTCGCAGTTCGAGATGGCGTAAGCTTCATTTATAAATTATATAAATCCATAAATAGTAACTCTTTTTTTACTTTTATTTGTTCAAGAACAAATTTGTAAAAAAGGAGTTATTTTTTTATTGCTAAAAGAGTTGTATAATGTAATCCAATTAGATTGATACTTTAAGAAAGGTGAGGAAACGGAATAAATGTCAGTAAGACAAAAAGTTTATAACTTTTTAGTGAACAAGCAGATAGGTATTTCTAAGCGATACCATGCAATGCATGATGGATCAGGTGGGATTAAGTGCGTACTTTCGTGGGGGTATTTGATATGGCTTAATTTTGCTTATTATATTCTCTGCATGAAAAGGTTAGGTAAGATTCCAGAGGCAAGCATATATGAAGTAAAAAATATACCGACTGAGATTAGTGAGTCAGAGCAATTTCATGCAAAGATGCCACAGGTTTCTGTAGATAAATATTTTGAAGAATTGATGAAGTATGATGTGGTGTCTTTTGATATTTTTGACACACTGATTTTTCGACCATTTTCAGAGCCAGCTGATCTGTTTTTTATGATGGGTGAGGAGCTTGGAATCATGGATTTCAAACGAATCAGAATGGAACAGGAATATCTTGCCAGAAAAGATCATTTTGCGGAGAATGGAAATTATGAGATTTCTCTGGCTGATATATGGAACAGGATAGAACGTGAGGTTGGAGTGGATGCTTCGCTTGGTATGAAAATCGAGCTTGAGACAGAAGAGAGGCTGTGTTATGCAAATCCATTTATGAGTCAGGTTTATAACAGACTGATTGAGGCTGGTAAAGAAATCATTATCGTATCTGATATGTATATCGATGCCATTCATATGAAACATCTGCTGAATAGCAAAGGATATAAGGCTTTCAAGGAACTATACGTTTCCTGTGAGTATGGGGTTAGTAAATGTGATGGAAAGCTGTTTGATTTAGTTAAATCAAATTATGAAAAAGGGACTTCCTTTATTCATGTAGGGGACAATGTAAATAGTGATGTGAAAATGGCAGAAAAAACCGGATTTGCAACAATGTACTATCCAAATGTTAATAAGAATGCACTTTTATATAGGCCTTATGATATGAGTCCGATAATAGGCGGAGCTTACAGAGGGGTTGTAAATAATAAAATATACAATGGAACATCAGTGTATTCCATAGAATATGAATATGGATACATTTACGGAGGTTTATTTGTTGTAGGGTACTGCAATTTTATCCATGAATATTGCAGACTACATAATATTGACAAGATTCTGTTTCTTTCCAGAGATGGGGATATACTCAAGCAGGTTTATGACGAGCTTTATCCGGAGGATTGTACTGTTTATGCATATTGGTCTCGTAAGGCGGCAACGATTCTGATGGCTGGGGAAAATAGATATGATTTTGTAAGGAGATTTCTGCATCACAAGGTAAACAGTGGGATTACCATCCGTGAGGCTATCGATGATATGAAAATTACGTTGGAGTGCCCGTTTGATATGGATGTTGAATTGACAAGCAACAATGTGGATACTGTCAAAGACTATGTGTTGGATTCATTTGATGATATTGTAAAACAGTATGAGTCGAAGCAGATGTCCGCACGTCAATACTATAGAAATTTGTTTGGAAATGCTAAAAAGGTTGCAGCTGTTGATATTGGCTGGGCAGGCAGTGGTGCAATAAGTCTTTCTCATCTGGCAGAGAAGGTATGGATGCTTGATACGGATGTGATTGGAATTATTGCAGGAACTAACACCATTAATAATGCTGAGCCTGATGCCGGTGAATCCTTCTTACAGAGTGGAAAGCTTGTTTCTTATCTGTATTCGCAGTCCTTTAACAGAGATTTGATGAAAAAGCATAATCCAAATAAGGATTACAATATTTTCTGGGAACTGCTTTTATCTTCTCAGACTCCTCAATTTGTAGGGTTTGATTTTGATGAAAATGGTGATGTAAAACTTGAATTTGGAAAGAGGGATTTCAATCAGGAGGGCATAGCTGAGATTCAGAATGGAATACGAGATTTTGCTGATGATTACACTGCTCGGTTTAAAGGCTATCCAAATATGTTTAATATCAGTGGCCGGGATGCCTATGCGCCAATGCTTCTTGCCGCAGGAAATGATGAGGAGTATTTGAGGATGATAGAGGAGAAATTTGATTTGCAGGTAAATATTTAAGTGCATATTTTTTTTATATTGTATACAACCAGTGGTTGCGATAATATATACCATAGGTTGTAAAGGAGAATGTGAAATAAAAGAAATTATCTAAATTTACGCAAAACTACAAGAATAGCCGTTGCATGAAAGTGTAGCGGCTATTCGATTTGTAAGGAAGCAGAAATTTATTCTTGTGTCAAGCAATGAATAGTGATAGTATAATTTCAAAGCATATATTTCATTTCATGTACATTTGTTTATACAAATCTGAAACATTTAAACACGCATTTAATTCGGAAATTCATGCTTTTATTTACAATTAACAATTTAAGAGTGAATTTCAGAATAGACAGCAACTAGGAAGTTGACGATTACGAAATTTATGCAAAGATAGAATTACTTTCAAATTGTCTGAGTGTAACCTCCTTTTTTGTTCAAAATGAAATTCAATCGCATACCAGAGGGAGGATATCTATGGACGGAAACAGAGAGTACAAAAGTGATGTTTTTAGTATGTTAATGGAGGATAAGAGAAACGCATTATCCCTTTATAATGCGTTAAACCATTCTGCTTACACTAACCCAGAAGATGTGCAGATATGCACATTGAATAAAGGGATTTCATTGACGGTAAGAAATGATGCATCATTCGTGTTGGATTCCAGTATTAGCATATATGAACACCAATCATCAGTATGTCCTAACATGCCACTAAGATGCCTAATATATGTATCTAATCACTTGGAGAAATGGGTGAAAAACACAAATATATATGGACGTAAATTGGTGAAGATTCCAGTTCCCAAATTTGCTGTGTTTTATAATGGAAAAGAGGAACAGCCTGAGAAATATGAATACAAATTATCAGATTGTTTTGAGAAAATAACAGACGAACCACAGTTAGAACTTAAGTGCACTGTGTACAATATAAACAAAGGGAATAACGCGGAGTTGCTCAAAAAATGTAGTTTTTTGAAAGAATATATGGAATTTGTAGACAGAGTGCGTTATTATTTAGATAACGATAATGATACGGATTTGCATCATGCGATAGAGAAAGCAATAGATTATTGTATAAAGGAAGGTGTATTACAAGAATTCTTGATGACACATCGAGAGGAGGTTGTAAAAGTGACAAATTTAGATTATACCTATGAGAGACAAATCGAGTTAGAGCGTGAGGATGCGAGAGAAGAAGGAAGAGAAGAAGGAAAGACTGTTGGTAAAGCGGATGCAATAATTGAACTTCTTAGTGAAATTGGTTCTGTTACCACTGAATTGGAAGATGTCGTAAGAGCGAATAGAGATTCACAATTATTGAGTAAATGGTTGATATATGCAGCAAAATCGCAAAGTGTTGATGAATTTGAAAAATTAATAAAATAGTAATATATGATTTATGTGGTGCTCGTAACTGGTTTGGTTGCGAGCACTTATGCATTTTACACAAAATTGTGAGCTGATTTTCTATTTGCGAACAAACGGTTGCGCAGTTACAATTATAATGTACACGGACCCAATATACATATGGCACACAAAAAAGAAAATGTCATAGTATTTGGATAAAAGTTGCAAATAAAATTGTAAAGGGGAAAAATATGAAATCAAGATTATTAGCAGTGATATCTGCAATGTCATTATGTGTTGGACTTCTGGCAGGATGTGGTGCATCAAAATCAGCATACGAGCCTGTGCTTCCTACAGAAACAGAGGAAGCAGAAATTTTTGTGAAGGCTATTGATAATTTGCCGGAGAATTTTATTAAGGGAATGGACATATCCAGTGTCCTTTCGGAGGAAGCAAGTGGAGTTGTATACTATAACAAGGACGGCCAGGAGGAGGATTTGTTCAAAATTCTGGCTGACTCAGGTGTGAATTACATCAGAGTGAGAGTATGGAATGATCCGTATGATGAGAATGGAAAAGGATATGGTGGTGGAAACTGTAATGTTGATACTGCCTGTGAGATTGGAAAAAGAGCAGCAGAGTATGGAATGAAGCTTTTGGTGGATTTTCACTATTCAGATTTCTGGGCAGACCCTAAAAAGCAGTTTGTTCCAAAGGCATGGGAAAATGCCAGTCTTGATGAGAAGGAATCTTTGATTTTTGATTATACAAAGGAGAGCCTTCAGAAGATAGTAAAGTCTGGTGCCAATGTTGGCATGGTTCAGATTGGTAACGAGATTAACTATGGAATGGCTGGAGAAACCAGTTCAACAAATGTAGCCCAATTATTATGTAGTGCAAGTAAAGCAGTTCGTGAAGTGGATGAAAATATAAAAATTGCAGTGCACTATACTAATATAAACAATGAGGGTGAAGCTGTAGGTAATGCAGCTATTCTTGAAGCTGCTGGTGTAGATTACGACGTGTTTGGTGTTTCTTATTATTCATATTGGCATGGCTCAATGGAGAACCTCACATCAGTGTTGAGTGAGATTAAAGAAAAATATGGCAAGGAGACATGCGTTCTTGAAACTTCATATTGTTATACAGGTGAGGATGGAGATGGATCGTCAAACAGTATTACAGAAGATGGTTGTATAGAGGAATACCCGGTGTCTGTTCAGGGACAGGCAAATTGTGTCAGAGATGTAATGGCGGCCGCAAATAAAGCTGGGGCGCTTGGCGTGTTCTATTGGGAAGGTGCATGGGTACCTGTAACTGATAAAGGCTTTGAAGTGAATTCTCCTATTTGGGAAGAATATGGATCAGGTTGGGCAAGTAGTTATGCTAAGGATTACGATCCGAATGATGCAGGCCAGTATTATGGTGGTTCATCTTGGGATAATCAGGCTATGTTTGATTTTTCGGGAAAAGCTCTTCCTTCCCTTGATGTGTTTAAGTATGTAAATTATGGAGCAACTGGGGCACTTCAGGTTTTGGAATATAAGGGAGTAGAGGTTTCTCTCCTTGTAGATGAGGAACTTAAAATGCCTGAAACTGTTGAAGTGATTTATAATGATCCGTCTATTGATGATGGAATGAAGGTTGAGTGGGACGACAGTCAGCTTGAAATGATAAACACAACTATTCCGGGAGAATATGCCGTAGATGGTGTATTAGAGGATGGAACAGCTGTCACTGCAAATGTTATTGTAAAATCTGTTAACTACGTTGAAAATCCAAGCTTTGAGGATGCAGATATGTCAGTATGGAGAGTAGAGCATTTAAATGGAAATGAATGTACTGATATTCAGACTAAGGATGCGGATGCCTATGATGGTGAAAAAGCATTTCATTTTTGGAGTGAGTCAGAGCAGGAATTTACTGTAGAACAGACAATTGCAGTTCCTTCAGATGGTTTGTATGATTTTGTTGCGAGAGCACAGGGCGGCGATGTTGGGGCTGGTGCTAAGGTGTATGCATATGTTAAAATGGGAGATGAGATGATTACTTCTGATGATTTTGTTCTTGATGGCTGGGTTAACTGGAAGGAAGGTGTGGTCAGCGATATTGCACTTTCAGAAGGTGATGAAGTCACTGTAGGTATGTATGTGAAATGTGATGCAAATGGCTGGGGTACAATAGATGCCTTAGAATTCAATCGTGTAAGCTATGCTGTTGAGTAAGCACTTATTCAAAGAAGGGGAAGGTTGAATATCTCAAATTATCTAAATATGTGAAGTGCCAGGCACGGATGCACATGCCAGAATATTTACTTGAAATCAGGAGGTACAAATTATGTGGGCATACGAGAGTGTTTTTTATCAGATTTATCCTTTGGGATTTTGTGGAGCACCATTTGAAAATGATGGGGTGGCAGAGAGCAGAATTTTAAAGGTGATTGATTGGATACCGCATATTAAGTCTGTGGGTGCAAATGCTATATATTTTTCTCCAGTGTTTGAGTCAGATACTCATGGCTATAATACAAGAGATTATACTAAGATAGATACAAGACTGGGCAGTAATGAAGATTTCGCAAAGGTATGTGAAAACTTGCACAATGAAGGAATAAAGGTGGTTCTCGATGGTGTGTTCAATCATGTGGGAAGAGGCTTTTGGGCATTTCAGGATGTGATTAAAAACAGACAGAATTCTCCATATGTCAGCTGGTTCGGACAGATTTCTTTCGAAGGAAATTCAAACTATAATGATGGATTATGGTATGAGGGTTGGGAAGGAAACTATGACCTTGTCAAACTTAATCTTCGTAATGAGGAAGTTATTCAGCATATTTTCTCCGCTATAAAAGGCTGGGTTGAGGAATTTGACATTGACGGACTTAGACTGGATGTGGCATATTGCCTGGACCACGATTTTTTGCGTCGGCTTAGAAGCTTTTGTGATGAGTTAAAGCCTGATTTCTTTCTGGTTGGGGAGACACTGCATGGGGATTACAATCAGATAATGAATGACAGTATGCTTCATTCTGTGACAAATTATGAATGTTACAAGGGACTTTATTCAAGCTTTAATTCCATGAATATGTTTGAGATAAATCATTCTCTCCTGCGTCAGTTTGGACCTGAGCAATGGACACTGTATAAGGGAAAGCACTTATTGTCTTTTGTGGATAATCATGATGTGACAAGGGTAGCCAGCATATTGAGCAATGAGAAGCATTTGCCACTTATCTATGCACTTGCTTTTGGAATGCCTGGAATTCCTTGCGTATACTATGGAAGCGAATGGGGGGCAAAGGCTAGAAAAGAGGAGGGAGATCCTGCTCTTAGAGCTTGCTTTGAAAAGCCGGAATTCAATGGACTTACAGAGTGGATTTCGAAGCTGTCTGAGGTGAAGAAGATATCTAAAGCTCTTCAGTATGGTGATTTTAAATCTGAGGTACTTACTAATGGACAATGTATCTTCAGCAGAGAATGGGAAGGCGAGAAGGTGTTTGTGGCAATAAACGCAGCAGACCAGCCATTTGGAACAGGCTTTGATGCAGGAAGTAGTAGCCTTAAAGTGCTTGCAGATTACCATGATGGAAAAATTCAGGACAATGCAGAAGAAATTGTAGAGTTCCATGGAGGAGTTGAGCTTCCTGCATACTCTGCTATAATATGGCAGCGAGCATAGTTTGATGATGCTGGCAGATTGAGATGTGCCAGCCTATTCCTTCTACAAATCACACAGTTTCAAAGAACTGGAGGGTAACGTTACCTTCGCAAAGCGCATATAAACACTATAAACAGAGTCGCAATGCGGCTCTGTTTTTTTTGCACGCATTCAGAAGTTTGATAAAAAAGTGTTGACAGGAACTCTGTATATGGTGTATATATAACACATAAACAGTTAAAGCGAGGTGAGTAAATGCAACTGTTGCAAAATTCAGGAGTGCCTATTTATCAACAAATTGCGGATAGCTTTAAATCTGATATTTTGACAGGAAAGTTTAAGCAGGGCGAGTATCTGCCGTCAATAAGAGGTCTGGCCAGAGATTTGAAAATAAGCGTTATAACGACGATGAAAGCATATGAGATGCTGGAAGCAGAGGGACTTGTCACGGCGGCACAGGGAAAAGGCTTTTATGTGAATGCACAAGACAGTGAGATGCTCAAGGAGCAGCATTTGCGAAAGGTAGAAACCGCACTGACCGAAGCAATTTCGGCAGCAAAGATAGCCGGTATCAGTTCAGAAGAGCTTAAAGGAATGCTGGAAGCGCTGATGATGATGGATGAGGTAGAAAATTAGATTTGAAAATAAATGGAGGAATAAAATGGAAACATCATATGTAGTAAAAGGTGAAAATATTAGAAAGAAATTAAAAAAGTTCGAGCTTAATGTACAAGAGTTAAAAATTCCAAAGGGATTTGCAACTGCGCTTATCGGAGAGAATGGTGCAGGAAAGACAACACTTCTAAATATTATTTCCGGAATACGCCTGGATTACAATGGTCAGATAACATACTTTGATAAATATAACGACAAGGATAGAGAAAAAAATCCAGAGGTGAAAAGCAGAATAGGATACACCGGTCCTGGCAGATATTACTTACCACAGTGGACAGTGTCAGATATTGAGGAAATCAGCAAGCTTTTGTTTGAGGATTTTTCATCAGAAAAATTTCATATGCTATGTGATGAATTAGCTATTTTCCCAGAAGGCGGATTTAATGGCTCAAAGAAAAGCAGTGATTTATCAGATGGAACCAAGATGAAGCTTATGCTTGCAGGTGTGATGGCGCGAAATACAGATCTTCTTATTTTAGATGAGCCAGCATCTCCACTCGATCCACTAATGAGAGATAAGCTTTGCCAGATGATAGGTGAGTATATTGAAAATGGTAATGGAGAGAAAAGTGTATTCTTCTCAACTCACAATATTTCAGATATGGAAAATATAACAGATTATGCAATTATAATGGAGCACGGCAATATTGTAGAAGCAGGTTTTGTGGAGGATTTGAAAGAAAAATATATCCATATCAAAGGAGATGCCTGTGATGTCGAAGCAGCAAAGCAGATATTGTATACAATCTCTACAAATTCATATGGTTTTGAAGGAATTTGTCTGGCTAAAGATCTGGATAAGCTTGCAGGAATGAAGGTTACAAAAGAGATTCCTTCGTTATATCAGATAAGTGTAGCGGTTATGAAAAACAATACTAAGCTTGTTATGAGATAGGAGTTGAGATAGAAGTGATTAGATGTTATAGAATTTTGACAAATTCAAAATATCGTTTGATAGTAAACTTTCTTATTCCTATTGGGATTGGTATTCTTGCTTTGATAGGAGAACATTTCCTTGGAATGTTAATGGGTATATTTGGGTTTGTGATAATTGCCTGTGCAGAAACTGTGGGAGATTATTTTGGATTTGGTGGTATATGTAAAAAGGGAGCTTTGGGAATGGAGCTCTTAAAAACAGCTCATGATGGAACAAAATATCTTGGTAAAGCAATTCTTATGGATATTTTGGTAAGACCATTTAGAATTGCTATATATGTTTTTATAGCGGGAATACCATATATGCAAAAAGGAGGAAGTATCAATGTTATTGTTTTGGCTATACTTATCCTGGCATGCTTATCGGTGGTATCATTAAATGTATTAAGGTATTCAGATGTGCTTCAGATAAATTATTTTGTTGCAATGGTTTTTTCTATGCTTGCCACAGTAGGATTGGTTTTGGCGCATGAGTTTGTAAGTAAGACGATTGTACTATTAATTGTTCTTGCTGTTGTTTTGTGTGTTGCAATAGCATTGACTTATTACCATATGGAAATGAGAATAGATACATCTTTCAGGGATGAATAGAGGGAGGAATAATAATGTTTAAAGATTTAACACTTGGACTTAAGCTGTTAAAATATGGATATAAGATGAAACTTAATGTTGTTATGATTATTTTGATTCTTGGTATAGGCGTTGTTATGGAAATTGCTACCAAGGGAACATCTCCAATAGGAGGTTTCTACTTTATGTTATGCGGCTTGTTTGCATACCAGATGATAATTTCGCTTGATATATCGGCAATGATTCAGACAACAGCCATGAAGAAAAAACTGCAGGTGAAAATCCCTGTTATAGTAAGTACACTGTTTTATTTGGTTACATTTACATTCCTTATCGTTGAGAGGGCAATAATGATAAATGCAGACCCAGATAACAAGGAGCAACTGTTATTTACTTTATTTACAATAGTGGTTATGATGTTTGCAACATTTTTATTCAGTGGAGTTTGCTACAAATTTATGTTTGTTGCAATGATTTTACTTATAATTGTAATCTCTTCGTCAACAGTTGTTCTTCAGATTTTGTGGAATGTGGGATTAGGAGCAAAAATGATGAATATGGGACTTGGAATGATAGCAGTGTTAGGATATGTGGCTATTTTGTCAGGTGCCTTGATAGAGTATGCAATCAGCAGTCTCTTGTACAGATTCCCACTATCTGATTTCGCATTCAGGGGAATATTTAAGGATACAAAATTATAAAGTAAGAACCGGCTACGTAAGTAAGCCGGTTCTTGTAGTATGTAAATATTATAAGAAAACAAATTAGAAATCTGTAAGGTTTGCAGCTCTCTTCTCAAGGAATGCACCCATTCCTTCTTTTTTGTCATTTGTGTCATTAACAACACCAAAGAGATTTGCCTCCATCTCAACAGCGTTCTTGATATCCATGTCATATCCGTTGTTGATTGCAGCCT
>CAMFPD010000036.1 GCA_945971355.1 uncultured Lachnobacterium sp. | reverse complement strand
GAAGAGCAAAGGACGAACTTGGTCAGATGATGGAGGATAAATTCGTAGAGTTAACCGAAGCAGGAAAAACAGAAAATGAGGCTGTTGGAACAGTAATTTCTGAATTTGGAAACTTAAATGAAGTGGCAGATGCATTGGGAATAGACAACTATGTTAATCCTAAGACAAACAATGCCACAGGAAACGAGAATAGTGTAAATCAATCGGCTACAAATGATACAGCATTTACTGATGCTACAGTAAATAAGGTGCCTCCACGTATGATTTCATCGGATGAGGTAAGACAATATCTTCGTGATAAGTCTGCCGAGGCATTTATGACGGCATTTGGAGTACTGCTTTGTATAGTATGTGTAACAGGACCAATCATTTTTGACGCAATACCTGGACTTATTTCAGTTTTGGGAGTAATGATAATGTTTCTCTGTATAAGTTTTGGAGTTGCATTATTTATTCTTTCAGGGTTTAGAGCCTCAAAATGGAAATATATAAAAGAAACAAGATGTGCGATAGATTTTGCCACATTTAACGAAGTGGCAAAGGAACAGGAAAGATACAGCAATATTCACGCTGTGCTCATTACAATTGGTGTGCTGTTATGCTGCATCTGTTTCGTACCAGCAGCAGTGATTGATGAGATTGGTTATATGAGCTTAGGAATGGATTTGGGAAGCATAGGAGGTGCATCACTTTTCTGGCTTGTCGGAATCGGAGTATTTTTAATAGTGCTTGGATCTATTAAATACGGTGGATACAAGAGAATTCTCAGTGTGAATGATGCTTCCACAATGGGTGGAAATTATACACCAGCAAAGGAACATCACACATATTCAAATAAAAAGGTAGAGGCAGTTATGTCTGTATACTGGTCTACAGTTACCTGTGGATATCTTATTTGGAGCTTTTTGACATATGATTGGCATATAACATGGATTGTATGGCCAATAGCAGCGATTGTTCAGGTTGTAATAAATAATATTTTCGGGGAGGAATAGGAATGAAAAAGGCATATTTAACTATTATATGGTCTATTACCATAGTGTGTATAGTGGCGGGAACCTTATACCATGTGGGAAACTTTGCATCAGGATTCTCTTTCATGGGTCACGGACCATTTGCACGTGTTGCTAATAGCGGAAATAATACCGTTGTATCAGACGCGATGGAGCTTGATATATTAAGCAGGGAAGCTGCTTTAGAAATAGATGGTGATTTGATGGATTTTACAATCCAAAAGGGTGATAGTTGGAATGTTGAGTATGAATGCACTGAATATTTAGAGCCTGAAATAAAGGTGGATGAGAAAGCAAATGGAAAAACTCAGATTACAATTACACAGCCAAACGCTTCTAAATATAGCGGAAACAATTTTAATAATGTAAATTGTAAGCTTACCCTGACAATGCCTGCTGATGCCAGTATATCTGATTGTAATGTGTATCTTGATTTAGGAGATATGGATATATATGGTGTCACAGCTGATGCTGTGGACGTGCAGATGGATCTTGGAGACATGGATATTGATAATTGTGATTTCAATAAGCTTACAATAGTGTCGGACCTTGGAGATGTGACAATACAGAATAGTAAGATTGACAGTGGAGACATCGAGGCAGACCTGGGAAATACTGATGTGTTAAACTGTGATTTTAAGGATATGAAGGTGGTTGCAGACCTTGGAGATGTGGATATTGAGTCAAAAAGTAACCTTGATGAGTACACGATTGATGCGGAAGTTGATATGGGGGAATTGAAGATTAACAACAGCAAGTATGGCGAGGAATACCATCAGAATGGAAAAGCAGGAACACTTATCATTGACGCAAGCATGGGAGATGCAGTGATTACCTGGTAGAAAAAAGTGATGTAACGGCTGTGATTACATGGTAGAAAACAGTTGACAATTAAAGATAACAAGATATATACTAAGGCAGGATAAAGCAAAAAACTATGACGAAGACAGTAATCTTTATGAGAAAGTATCAGAGAACTGGTGATGGTGTGAATCCAGTACGAGTAAGATAAGGATGAAAATCACTTCTGAGTTGCAGATCGAAATCAATAATATATTGAGACAGAGCAGAAGGCTCTGGACTAGTGCGAGATGAGAGTAGAGGCTGACGTATTTCCTACGTTACAGGGAACGAAGTATGCAAGGGAAATCCTTAAGTACATTGTAATAGGTGGTATAGACGTAGCGCGCGTCCCTGATTACAGGGGCGCGTTTTTTAGTGTTAAAAGAAGTACGTCAAAAACCGCAAATAATGAAAACAAAACAAATTAGCAATCATAAAGTAGAAAGAGGAGATTAAATCATGTACAACAAGGTTGACACCAACATGAATTTCGTTGAGCGTGAGAAAGAAATTGAAAAGTTCTGGAACGACAACGACATCTTTAGAAAATCTATGGAAAACCGTAAGGAAGGTGAGACATACACTTTCTATGACGGACCACCAACTGCCAATGGAAAACCACACATTGGACACGTTGAGACACGTACAATCAAGGATATGATTCCAAGATACCAGACAATGAAGGGCAAGTACGTACCTAGAAAAGCAGGATGGGATACACATGGTCTTCCAGTAGAAATCGAAGTTGAGAAGCTTCTTGGATTAGATGGAAAAGACCAGATTGAGGAGTATGGACTTGAGCCATTCATCAAGCAGTGTAAGGAATCTGTATGGAAATATAAAGGAATGTGGGAAGATTTCTCAGGAACAGTAGGATTCTGGGCTGATATGGATGACCCATATGTAACATATGATGATAACTTCATCGAGTCAGAGTGGTGGGCACTGAAAGAAATCTGGAACAAGAACCTGCTTTATAAGGGATTTAAAATCGTTCCTTACTGCCCACGTTGTGGAACACCTCTCTCAGCACAGGAGGTTGCACAGGGCTACAAATTAGTAAAAGAAAAATCAGCCATCGTTCGTTTCAAGGTTGTAAACGAAGATTCATATTTCCTTGCATGGACAACAACACCATGGACACTTCCAAGTAACGTTGCCTTATGTATGAATCCAGATGACACTTATATCAAGGTAAAAGCTGTAGATGGATACACATATTATCTTGCAGAGGCACTTGCAGATAAGGTGCTTTCACCACTCCTTTCAAAAGAGGATAAGGAAGCTGGAAAAGCTGCATATGAAGTGCTTGAGACATACAAGGGAAAAGACCTTGAGTATAAAGAGTATGAGCCATTATTCCAGTGTGCAAAGGATGTTGCAGACAAGCAGAATAAGAAGGGCTTCTTCGTTACATGTGACAATTATGTAACAATGTCAGATGGTACAGGTATCGTTCATATTGCTCCTGCATTCGGTGAGGATGATGCAAATGTTGGACGTAACTATGACCTTCCATTTGTACAGTTTGTAAATGGCAAGGGAGAGCTTACTGAGGAGACTCCTTTTGCTGGAATGTGGGTAAAGGATGCTGACCCGGAGGTGCTTAAGGATTTAAGTGCCAGAAAGCAGCTTTTCGATGCTCCAAAATTTGAGCATGAATATCCACACTGCTGGAGATGTGATAAGCCACTCATCTACTATGCAAGAGAGTCTTGGTATATCAAGGAAACAGCAGTAAAAGATGACCTTATCAGAAATAACAACACAGTAAACTGGATTCCAGAGTCAATTGGTTCTGGACGTTTTGGAAACTGGTTAGAGAATATTCAGGACTGGGCAATTTCACGTAACCGTTATTGGGGAACACCACTCAATATCTGGGAGTGTGAGTGCGGACACAGAGAGTGTATCGGAAGCCGAGCAGAACTTGCAGAGCGCGCTGGAGATCCAAAGGCAGCAGAGGTAGAACTTCACAGACCATACATTGATGAAGTTACAATGCCATGTCCAGAATGTGGAAAGACAATGCATCGTGTACCAGAGGTACTTGACTGCTGGTTTGATTCAGGAGCAATGCCATTTGCACAGCATCACTATCCATTTGAGAATAAGGAATTATTTGAGCAGCAGTTCCCTGCAAAATTCATCTCAGAGGCTGTTGACCAGACACGTGGATGGTTCCATTCACTTATGGCAGAGTCAACACTCCTTTTCAACAAGGCGCCATATGAGAATGTAATTGTTCTTGGACACGTGCAGGATGAGAATGGACAGAAGATGTCTAAGTCAAAGGGAAATGCAGTTGATCCATTCGAAGCATTGCAGACATACGGTGCAGATGCCATCAGATGGTACTTCTACACAGCAAGTGCACCATGGATTCCAAAGAGATTCTCAGGAAAGCTTGTTCAGGAAGGACAGCGTAAGTTCATGGGAACATTGTGGAACACATATGCGTTCTTCGTATTATATGCTAACATCGATGAATTTGATGCAACTAAGTACACTCTTGACTATGACAAGCTTGGTGTAATGGATAGATGGCTTTTATCAAAGCTTAATTCAGCTGTTGCCGGAGTTGATGATTGTCTTTCAAATTACAAGATTCCTGAGGCTGCAAGATTCCTTGAGGAGTTTGTGGATGATATGAGTAACTGGTATGTTCGCCGCAGCCGTGAGCGTTTCTGGGCAAAGGGAATGGAGCAGGATAAGATTAATGCATACATGACTCTTTATACAGCACTTGTTACTATTTCAAAGGCAGCTGCACCAATGATTCCATTTATGACAGAGGAAATTTACCGCAATCTTGTATGCTCTATCGATAAGAATGCACCAGAATCAATCCATTTGACAGATTTCCCAGAAGTTAATCAGAACATGATTGACAAGAAACTTGAGGAGTCAATGGATGAAGTTCTCAAAATTGTTGTAATGGGACGTGCATGTAGAAATGCATCTAACATCAAGAACCGTCAGCCAATTGGAAATATGTATGTAAAGGCACCTTCAGTGCTGGATAAGTATTTTGTTGGCATTATTGCAGAAGAGTTAAATGTTAAGAGCGTGGAATTTACTGAGGATGTGTCATCATATACATCATATCAGTTCAAGCCACAGCTTCGTACAGTTGGGCCTAAGTTTGGTAAATATCTGAAACAGATTCAGACAGCCCTTGCTGAATTAGATGGAAATAAGGCAATGGCAGAGCTTAAGGGAACAGGATCTCTCAAACTTGACAGTGTAAATGACGAAGTTGTATTATTAGAAGAGGATTTACTTATAACAATGACTCAGATGGAGGGCTATGTTACAGAGGGTGACAACACAGTGACAGTAGTTCTTGATACAAACCTTACTCCAGAGCTTATAGAGGAAGGATTTGAGAGAGAAATTATTAGTAAGATTCAGACTATGCGTAAAGAGGCTGGATTTGAAGTAATGGATCATATTGCAGTTACATTTGAGGCTGATGAGAAAGTTGCTTCAATATTTGCTAAGTACAGCGAGTCTATTAAGTCAGAGGTAATGGCAGATTCAATTGCTGCAGGACCATTGGCAGGATATGAGAAGGACTGGAATATTAATGGTGAAGAAGTTAAACTTGCAGTTGAAAAATTATAATAATTGACACAGAAAAGGGAGCATGCCAAAGATGACATGTCTCCCTTTCTTGCTATAAAATATAAGAAAATTTACGAAAATTCTTGTGTCTTATAGTGATACATTTGAAAGCACATTTCAATTTAAAAAAGGAATTTTACGGTTGTAGACCCAATAGGAGGTAAAGGTGAAAAATAAGGTATTTAACAAGAAGAACTTTATTAAGGAAGTGACAGAGAATGTAGAGAGATTATACAGAAAATCTCTTGATGAGGCATCACAGCAGGAAATCTACCAGGCTGTTTCACAGGCGGTAAAGGATGTAGTTATGGGTAACTGGCTTGATACTCAGAAGGCCATAGATGAACAGGAGCCAAAGATTGTGTATTACATGTCAATGGAGTTCCTTATGGGACGTGCACTTGGTAACAATTTAATTAATCTCTGTGCTTACAACGAGGTAAAGGAAGCGTTGGAAGAGATTGGCCTTGATTTAAATGTAGTTGAGGATCAGGAACCGGATCCAGCACTTGGAAATGGTGGACTTGGAAGACTTGCAGCATGCTTTATGGAATCCCTTACCACATTGGGATATGTTGCATACGGATGTGGAATCAGATACAGATATGGAATGTTCAAGCAGCAGATTATTGATGGTTTCCAAATTGAGGTTCCAGATAACTGGCTTAAAGACGGATATCCATTTGAGCTTAGAAGACCAGAGTATTGCTATGAGATTAAGTTTGGTGGAAATGTAGAGGAATATCAGGATAATGATGGAAAGCTGAAGTTCAGACATGTAAATTATCAGTCTGTTATGGCTGTTCCTTATGATATGCCAATTGTGGGATACAATAATGGTGTTGTAAACACACTTATGATTTGGGATGCAGAGCCAAAGAACGGATTTTCTCTGGAGTCCTTCGATGTAGGAGATTACGAGAAGGCAGTAGAGCAGGAAAATCTTGCAAGAAACCTTGTGGAAGTACTATATCCTAATGATAATCATGTAAAGGGAAAAGAGTTAAGACTAAAGCAGCAGTATTTCTTTGTATCTGCCAGCCTTCAGAGAGCAATTGAAAGATTTAAGAAGCACAATGATTCTCTTAAGGATTTGCCAGAGAAGGTTACTTTCCAGATGAATGATACTCATCCAACAGTAGCGGTAGCAGAGCTTATGAGAATCCTTATGGATGATGAGGGGCTCTCATGGGATGAGGCATGGGATATTACAACACGTTGTGTTGCCTACACAAATCATACAATTATGGCAGAGGCTCTTGAAAAATGGCCAATAGAGATTTTCCAGAGACTTCTTCCACGTGTATACCAGATTGTGGATGAAATCAACAGAAGATTTGTAATGGAGCTTCAGGAGAAATATCCAGGAGATGGAAACAAAGTCAGAAACATGGCAATCCTTTATGATGGTCAGGTTAAGATGGCAAACATGGCAATTGTTGCTGGCTATTCAGTAAATGGTGTTGCCAGATTACATACAGAAATTTTGAAGAATCAGGAGCTCAAAGATTTTTACGAGCTTTATCCGGAAAAATTCAATAACAAAACAAACGGAATTACACAGAGAAGATTTCTTGCTCATGGTAATCCTCTGTTGGCGGACTGGTGTACTAAAAAAGTTGGAAAAGACTGGATAACAGACCTGTCTAAGATGGAGAAGCTTGTGGCTGTTGCTGATGACAAGAGCGCACAGAAAGAATTCATGGATATCAAATATAAGAATAAGGTCAGACTTGCCAAGTATATCAAAGAGCACAATGGTATTGAGGTGGATCCAAAATCTATCTTTGATGTACAGGTAAAACGTCTTCATGAGTACAAGAGACAGCTTATGAACATCATGCATGTTATGTATCTCTATAATCAGTTGAAGGACAATCCAGAGATGGATTTCTATCCAAGAACATTCATATTTGGAGCAAAGGCAGCTGCAGGATACAGAAATGCCAAGATCACAATCAAGCTCATCAATAATGTTGCAGATGTGATTAACAATGATGCATCAATTGGTGGAAAAATCAAGGTTGTATTTATTGAGGATTACAAGGTTTCAAATGCGGAGCTGATTTTTGCGGCAGCAGATGTAAGTGAGCAGATTTCAACAGCCAGCAAGGAAGCCTCTGGAACTGGAAATATGAAGTTTATGCTGAATGGAGCCATTACAATTGGAACAATGGACGGAGCCAACGTAGAGATGTATGAGGAAGTTGGAGAGGACAATATGTTCATCTTTGGCATGAGCTCAGATGAAGTAATAAACCATGAGAAATATCATGATTACAATCCAATGGATATCTACAACAATGATTGGGAGATAAAGAGAGTTCTCAATCAGATGGTAGATGGAACATACTCACCAAATGACCACGAATTGTTCAGAGAGCTGTATAATTCCCTTCTTAATGGTCAGGGAGGACAGGTGGCAGACAGATACTTTATCCTTGCAGATTTTCGTTCATATGTTGAGGCTCAGAGTAAGATTACAGATTTTTACAAAGATAAAAATGCATGGGCAAAGAGCGCAATTTTAAATGTGGCACACGTAGGAAAATTCTCATCCGACAGAACTATTCAGGAATATGTGGATGATATCTGGCACTTGGAGAAAATTGATATGAGTGCAGCTGCAAAATGAAGATTAGAGGTTAGAAGAAAGTGGAAAAAACAGTTTCTGAAAAAGGTATTTCGGGCTTTGTGCTTAAAATGATAGCTGTGATAACGATGTTAATCGATCACACTGGGGCTACCGTTGTGGAGCGATACCTGATTGCAAATGGCATCACAGGTGGATGGCTGGTTGCCCTGTATTATGTGATGAGAGGAATTGGAAGGATGGCATTTCCCATATATTGCTATCTGATAGTTCAGGGATTTACATATACAAAAAGCAGATCGAAGTACAGTCTTAGACTGCTGGCTTTTGCAGTTATATCAGAGATTCCATTTGATATTGCTCTCTGGAAAAGTGTATGTGATTTGAAGCACAATAACGTGTTCTGGACATTGCTTCTTGGACTTTTGACCATATGGGCACTTGACTTTTTTAAATCCAGAATGGTATTTCTGGATAAATCCAAGTCTGCCTTCAGATGGTTTGCAGTTACATTGTTCAGATGTGTTATTATGACATCCATAGTGCTTGCGGGTATGTTTGTGGCAGAGTATGTACTATGTACAGACTATGGTGCAAGTGGAGTGGCGACAATTGTTGTGATGTATCTGTTGAAGAATTACAGATTGACAGGATTCGCAGCTGCTATCATTATTTTGGGTCTTTTGACAACTCCGTTGGAGTGGCTTGCCCTCTTAATGCTCCTACCTCTTAAATTTTATAATGGAACAAGAGGAAAGCAGGTTAAGTATTTCTTCTACGCATTTTATCCAGCTCACTTACTGATTCTGTCACTGATATGCTATGGGATTGGGCTGGGAATATAAGATGAATTACAGAATAGGCTTGTTTTGAACTACATGATTTGAAGACCGTGGATACAGAATAATACAGTATACAGGGCAGTCCTTTAGTGAGAGGACTGCCCTTTTCTAATCATGCCTTAGTTAGGATATAGCACGATGTACAGGGTATATGAATCATCATCGTTTATATAGTTGATACTTCCGCCATTTAGCATCAGCTCTGATAATGAAGAATCCGAAAACAGATTTTTGCATGCCTGAGCATAGCTTTCTCCATTAGTAAATTTAAAGGAAAAACAATGATTTTCGCTGGCATTGGACAGCTCAACAATTTGACTTAAATCATATGTGTCATATAACATGCCACTCCTATAATAATAATCATTGTCGAAAGAGGTACATTCAGGGAGCAGGTCCGTATTAGCCATTGTGCGGGAGAGTGAGGCTGTTTCATCAGAAAATCCAAACCACGTATAGGATATGTCCGTATTAATATAGGCTCCATCTCCGTATGTGCAGTCTACATGACACCAGTTTCTATCAAGAAAAACCAGATTCCAGGCATGAGGGGTTCCGTTTGCTGTGCCAGAAACCAGAATACATGGTATCTGATATAGGTCACAGAAATATTTAAAAGCGGTTGCATATCCCTGACATACAGTCTGTCCAAGAATCAGGGAATACATACTTTGATTGTATAATGAGTCCTCTACATAATCAGTGTTATCTATCAAATAAGTGTATATTCCTACGGCTATGTCATAGTGCTGTGATTCAGTAGCTTCCGAAGGGGAAATCCCTATGGCAGAAACAAGTTTCTGAGTGTATGCCTCAATTTCTTCTCTGGCAGAAATGATTGAGGATTCATCCATCAAAGGAACTGCGGAGTAGGTTAATTGTATCATTTCACCTGAATTATTGGATATTGTAGTGTATTTGCAGGTATCTATATAAAATATAGAAGGATTGTCCAGCAGGACATAATTTCCCAGTTCATTTGCTTTATCCACATCCAATGTATAAAGTTCAACATCGGTTTCTACGTTGTATAGAATGTTGTATATTTGTGAGTATATTATCTTGTCTTCCTCAGAAAGGTGGTCGTAATAATATCTGTAAACTCCGTCCTGAAAGTCATTGGCTGCAAATTCCTGCTCGGTATTCTCGTTTGGTGTTTTAGGAAGGCTTGCATAGTTTGAGATGATACCTGAATCATAATCAGTGGAAATATCTTCTTCGGTTGATGAAAATGCATTCATCAGCTTGTCTGTATCCAGCTCCAAAGATGAACAACTGCATAATACAGTGGATAAAATTATTAATAATGAGAAAAATCTATTTTTTTTCATTCAGAATCCTTCTCCATAAAATTTAACAAAGAGTCTCTTAAATTATTGTAATCTGATAAGTACAATTTGTATAGTTTTTTAGGTTCTTAATTGTAAAATGAAAAATCATACCTGATTTTCATTTCCTAATAATGCAATTTATCACATTATTATCATTGCATATGAAAAGACTTTGTTTACAAATAAAGAAACGGTCATTTTGAAAAATATCTGACGAAATTGATAAGCTATATGAAAGATAGTAAAGAGGAGGCTAAGGCTGAGTTGAGAAATGCAATACGAGACAAAAATAATAAAAAATTTGAAGAAATCGTGCAACAGTTAGAAGGCTGCCCAGAAAGAAAACTGGGCTTGCTTTGTATCCCATAAAGAAGTATATTAAAATCACAAGTCAATGTTTGATACTTTATCAGGTCATCGTTGGTGAAATCTACACCGTTATTTCCGAAGGCGAATTTACGCAATCTGTCGTTTGTGGATAAAATTTTTTTGGAAGATTGCATTATAATAAAAAAGTTACAGAATATAAAAATTATAAAGAATACTATAATTAGTGTGCAGAAAAAGTTATCAGTTTTTGCGATAAAAATTCTATTGAGCATCATATAAAGAACGGTATAATATCAGAAATTAGTCAGAAGGAGTGAACATTAAATGTCAGATGTATTTGACCTTTCACTATTTGATGAATACAGAGAAGACAACAGGAGAGAAGTGAAAAAAGCAAATGGTGGTCTGCCGAATTCATTGTGGGACACGTATTCTGCTTTTGCAAATTGCTATGGAGGTGTCATTATCCTCGGTGTCAAAGAAGAAAAAGACGGCAGTTGGAAAACTACTGGTCTTCGGAATGCGTCCAAACTCCGAAAAGACTTCTGGGATACCATCAATAATTCTAAGAAAGTGAATATCAATCTCCTGTCGGAAGATGACGTACAGATGTATGAAGTCGGCGGAAACAAAGATGTTATTATGGTTATTTATGTGCCTATGGCAAAGCGTGAGCAGAAGCCGGTCTACATCAATAATGATATTTTCAATGGTACTTTCCGTCGCAATTACGAGGGCGATTATCATTGTACAAGATTGCAGGTAAAAACCATGCTTCGAGACCAGACCGAGCGCACTATGGATATGGAAGTGCTTGATAATGTTCCCATGGAAGATTTGAATTATGATACCATTCACGGATATCGTAACAGCCATCGCTCTTTAAAAGAAGGCCATCCATTTGAGCGTCTGAGCGACCATGAGTATCTTAGAAGCATTGGTGCGGCGGCTATTTCAGATGAAGATGGAAAGTTGCATCCTACGGCAGCAGGTATGTTGATGTTTGGGGATGAGTACAATATTGTGCGTCATTTTCCAGAGTATTTTTTGGATTACAGGGAAGAGTTAGATCCTACTACACGTTGGAGCGATAGATTGCAGTCCAGTTCCGGTGAATGGTCCGGAAATGTATGTGACTTTTATTTTAGAGTTTATAACAAGATTATTAAAGACATTAAGGTACCTTTCAAAATGGTCGGTGGTGAACGTATTGACGACACTCCGGTTCACAAGGCGCTTCGCGAGGCTTTAGCAAACTGTTTGATTAATGCAGATTATCATGGATTGCGTGGCATTGTTATCCGTAAGGAATCGGATAAGCTCATTTTGGCAAATCCAGGTTATGTTAGAACGGGTAAAAAGCAGATGCGTATTGGTGGCGAATCCGATCCTCGCAACAAGGCACTTATGAAAATGTTTAATCTTATCAATATCGGTGAACGTGCCGGAAGTGGTGTGCCGAATATCTTTAATGTTTGGGCAGATGAAGGTTGGGAAGAACCAGTGATTGAGGAGAGGTTTGATCCGGACAGAACGATTCTGTCTCTTTCTTTCAAAAAAAGCGGCGATAAAAAAGCGGCGATAAAGAGCGGCGATAAAAAAGCGGCGATAAAGAGCGGCGATAAAAAAGTGACTAATAAGACGCAAATGCAGTATGATAAAATTCTTGAATTTATGGAAGAAGGAAAAGAGTATGGCATTTGGGATTTCTGCGAATTGTTAGGATTAAAAGAAAGTCGTACTAAAGATATTTTGAAGGGACTTTCTGATAGGATTGAAATTATTGGTAGTAATCGTGACAGACGTTACAAGAAAAAGTAAATAACGACATTAAAACGGGAAACATATGAAATCATAATACGATATGTTTTGGGAGGTGCTTATAATGGCAAGTACAATACAGGTTCGTGTAGATGATGAATTGAAGATGCAATCAGATAAATTGTTTAGAGAATTAGGAACGGATACAACTACCGCAATAAGAATGTTTTTGACACAAGCTGTTGCTAATAACGGTTTTCCATTTGAAATAAAGAGAAATGTGCAAAATCCGTATATGAAATTAACAGAAGAGCAGCTGTTGCAAAAATTGGAGTTGTCAAGACAACATGCTGAACAAGGTAAATATCGAGATGCAGATGATGTGATATCAGATGTGAGGGGAAAATATGGGTTATAGGAGGATTAATTTTCAGTCTTATGGATAGTTTATGTTATATCGGATTGCCCTCACAACCTACAACCAGAATAGAGACATATATTTCCAAAAAAACTTGTGTTTTTGGAGGAAATGATATGTCTCTATTTTTACTATGGAAAATTGAAGATGCTATCTAATTGAGAAACTCCTGTAAATCATCTCTAAGTTTATCATAATCTGACAACCCAAGGTTATATAATTCTTCTTCTATTTCCTTGTCCTTGGCATAGGTACTCATCTTAGGTGGATTACTTGGTGCAAAGATGAAAGCTTTTCCGTCCTTTTCGTATTTTCTCATCAATGCCGAGCAACGTCTGTACATCAGATGCCGGTTGTCGATTGCAGTAATCATATTAGGAAATTTTTTCTTCATAGCATTCTTGTATACAACTCTTGCACCCTCTGGATTTTTGACAAAATCGTATGGTTTGCTGCTTATAACAACTATCTTATCGCAACCCTTTTCAAAAGCACGCTTCACAGGAATTGCATCTGAAACACCACCATCATAATAAAAGCGATTGTTTATGCGAACAGGCTGGCACGCAACGGGCAGGGCACTTGAGGCCATGATGATGGAATAATCATCCTGCTTTATCATATCTTTGCCAAAATATGTAGGCTTGCCAGTCCAGGCATCAGTGGCAACAACTTCAAAATCTGTTGGATTTGCCATAAGGGTTTCAAAATCAATAGGATCCTTGCCATCAGAGTTTGACAATGTTCCATAAATATACTGGAGTCCAAATACCTCGCCATTTTCCAAATAGTTTTTGATACCCAGATATTCTGGGTCATTTAGGTATTCTGTATAAAATCTTTTGTTCCTTCCGCGCTGTCTAGCCAGAAATGTTGCTGTGTTAGCGGAGCCGGCAGAGACTCCAATTGCGTAGTCAAAGCTTATATTATCGTCCAGAAAGCGGTCGAGAATTCCAGCGCTGTATGCACATTTCATTCCTCCACCTTCGACAACTAATCCTATTTTCTTCATCTCAACACCTCACATATCTCTAATACCTATACTAGTATACTAAAACTTCACTCTGAAATCCATGCTTTCTGCATCCGCTGCGCATAATCGCGTGTTGACCTTCTCTCAACTTTGTGAGGTTTGCTGGTGCTTGGCTCCCTTCTGGGATGGAACTTATTGGATTACGATTTGCATAAAGTTGCATATATTTCTTCTCAGAAACCTGACCGTAAAGCCTAGATTTGCCGATACCATTTTTTGCCTTCTTCGATAGAAGCTGGTTCTTCAAACGTTTGACAGCGTCCACCGAATTGTCCTCCCCATGCGGACAAAAGTTTAGGGACCATTCGTGTCAGACTTGGAGCCTTAACGAAGGAAAAGTGGGGCGCCGAGAGTCACATGTTTGAGAGCAGTTTCTTCTCAGCGCGAAGCGCATTTATAGAAACTGCTCGAGTTGTGCGAAGGCGCCCCTAATATCTACTTCCTGAGTAAGGCTCCTTAGTCTGACTAGGATGGTCAGCTAATTTGTTCGCATGGGGAGGACAATTCGGTGGACGCTGTCAAAGCGGTTGAAGTACATCTTCCCTGAAGGCAAAGAATGGTATCTGGCAAAGCTACGGCTTTACTTTACAGTTTCTGAGAAGAAATATATGCAACTTTATGTGCATCGTATGTTTATGCATGTCCATCCCAGAAGGGAGCCAAGCACCAGCAAACCTCACAAAGTTACGGATACCATAATCCTTGCGCGATTATGCGCAGCGGATGCAGAAAGCATGGATTTCAGAGTGTAGTTTGAATCTATGTACGGATATTGTATTTTAAAGAATAAGCTGACTTGAAAAAGTAAATTCCAGTGCAGAGGTAAATTCCACCACACGTTGTTT